>JAITAN010000256.1 GCA_031284105.1 Treponema sp.
AAGCCCACCTCTGGAGATAACTGCGTTAAGTTTTGGAGATTTTCAAAACAATATCTTAAAACTCATTGAAAAGGAAAAAATGTGCGCCTGCATTTGACTCGGACCCATAGAGCAAAAATGCGGCTAAAAAATTACCGTCATTTGATGGCACGGAGCGCTTTTTTTCCTCCATTTTCAATTCAAATTGCATCCTAATCTCCTGTATAGTACGGAGGTTATTATGATGAAACATCAAATACCAATCAGAAAAAAGTATGGGCAAGAGAGCTTCTCCTGCGGTTTACACGCTCCGCACCGCGCGCCGGCGGTACTGGCCGTCGTACTTGCCCTGTTGTATGTCGAGGTTTTTACGGCGTGTTCAGACGATACCCATCAGGAACAGAAGGATACCGCAGGACGGGTGCTGATTCGAATTGCACCATCGAACCAACGTACCGTCTATCCTGATACCGGCGGTTTCGTCAAATTTACGCTGCTCTTTACCGGAGAAGACGGAAAGAGCGCGCCGAACGTCATTCTGGAAAACAAAACAAGCGTGGAAATCAGGCTTGACCCGGGTAAATGGATCATAACCGCTACGGGCTGGATACATTCCGGGGATTCAAGCCTTGTACCGGCGGCATGCGGTAAGGTTGAGGTAACGGTAATCGCAGGAAAAGCAGCCCAAGCCGAGATTATGTTGGACAAACCTGCCACGGAAAGCGGAATGGACGGAACGTTTACATGGCGCGTACAGTTTCCGGCAGATGCGGTCGAAAGCGGACATATGCGCCTCTCGGTATTGAGAAACGGAATGTTCTCACCGTATGACGAAGTCGATATACTTGAGCAAAGAGAAGGCGGCATGAGCCTTCCGCCCGGCTATTACCTCGCGGAAGTTACGCTGTCGGCCGGAGGCGCGGAGGCAGGACGAAGCGAAGTCATGTACATCTATCCCGGTCTTACCACCGCATTACCGGACATGGCGTTTACATCCGGTGATTTTCCTCCCCGCACTCCCGAACCGGATGTTTCCACGCTCGCAATCGGTATCGGCATCGAGGAGGCCGTCGACATACGAGGGCTGCCTCCCGAACCCGTGATCTTAACCGGTACCGGCGCCGCGGGTTTTCCTTCCACGTTGTCCTTAACGATAACGGATTTTACATGGATCGAGTGCCGTTTAGATGGAGAAGCGGTTGTTCCCGAACCGGGTGAAGGCAACGCAGAAACGACGTTTTTCATTAACGCGCAGGGGTTGCACGGCGGGAGGCATTTTTTGTCATTTGTCGGGGTGAAAAACGGTGTGCCTCATGGACGGGAAATAGTCTTGTCTGTGGATCCGCCTCCAAGCATAGACAGCGTTGAGAGCCTTGCCGAAATGCTTGCCGCCCTCCCTCCCAATACCCAAGAGCATCCGTACCGTATTACAATGAACGGCGTAGATGTATCGGCAGTGGGAAAAACCGGAAACACTTTGCGGACATTATATGACGCGCTTAATCGATACGTCGCGCTGGATTTAACCGGAAGCGGAGGAGACAAGTTCGCCAGCATCTCTCTTGAAACCGCCGGGGGGAAAGGGTACATCGTTTCGATTGTTCTTCCACCCTCCGTTACCGAAATTGCCACCAACGCTTTTCAAGGCTGTGCGACGCTTGTTTCTGTAGAAATGCCCGGCGTCAGGACGGTACGGCAGGGCGCGTTCGATGGGTGTACGAACCTTGAATCCGCCTCGCTGCCTGAGACAACGGAAATTGTCAATACCACGCAAAGCGGACACGGAGCGTTTTATAATTGCGGAAAATTGACATCCGTGTACGTTCCAAAGGTTATAACCATTGGACATCGCTCGTTTTCCGGCTGTACTACGCTCACCACTATTTCGCTGCCCTGCATAACGCAGATTGATGAATACGCCTTCAAGAACTGCAAAAGTCTGGTTACCGCATACATACCGGAGAGTGCGGTCATTGCCGGCAATGCGTTTGAAGGATGTACCGCTCTTGCTATGGAATAGGAATAGTCTACGCGTTTCCCGTTACGCCGTTTTTACCCGCTTGCCTTATGGCACGGCGCGTATATTGGACGGCAGATTCCGCCTGATACATTCTTGCATCACAAAGAGTCTGCCGCCTAACGTCTTACCGTGTTGTTGGAAACGTACAAAGGATAGCAATACCTTCTTCATAAAAGGAGCCGTATTATGTGGAGAGTGCCGTGAGTAAGAAGAAGGTCTTCGGCTTTCCCAAAACCAGATTGAAAATGAGCGTTTTGGGTAAAGCTCCGGTTGTAATCTCTGTTTTATGTTCATGTAAAGGCTTTTTCGATTATGGCAAATAATACGGAAAACAACGCCGCCTCGCCTCCATGCAGGTATACCTCTGGGGAGGCGCGTTTCTTTTTGGGCGGGGACGGCAAAGCGCCCCTAGGCAAAGCCGCCCTACCAGAAAATCCTGATGTGCTCTGTCTGCGCCCTGTGCTTCATTTTCACCAGCAATGTCTGTTCCGAAGCCGAATACACCCATCCGGATGAATCGTACTGCTCGAAATTCGGGGCGGTTCTATACGACTGGTTATAAAGCTGTAGACGCTCTATTGAAGGCGGTATGTTATGGATAAGCATATAGTGGATTTCACCGGACGGGAAATCAACCGCAATATCCAAACTTGAACCGGAAACGCCGAGGGTACCGGTAAGGCTTGCGGAAACCCGCGTCGCCGCGGTCCATGTCCAGACCGGAGCGTTTATCCCGCTCATAATACCTACGGCGCGGGCAAAGTTTTCTCCTACGCCCAGTTCACGGTACAGATAGGCGGAATGGACGGTTACGGCCGCTTCCGTAGAGGTGGGACTATCCGCCATTATATCGGATATCAAAAGTTCTGCGGGCACAAGTCCCGCGCTATCGGTCATGGAAAGGACGGATAGTATGATGGAGCGGGCCGCGGCGGCCCAGCCGGTGTTACCGGTACTTTCCGTATAAAGCAGCAAGGCTTTACCTAAACGCAGATTGAAAAGCATATCCGCAGAGCCGTTGTTGAATACAAACACCTTATCACCCAGATTGTTCTTCCGTATGCCCGCAGAAATAAGTGAATACACCCTGTCGATGAAACGCGCAAAGGGGTTTTCTATAGCAGGACGGTAGCTCCTCCAATCCATATAATTTTCTAAAATAGCAGGTATACAATCGGGGGTAATGGCGGAAGGATCGATGGAACGCGCCCATACCGCGGCCGTATTAATAAGGGCTTCCGCACCTCGAAGAGAAAGGTATTCAATGGCGTGAGATTCTTTGAAAAAGTCGAATGACTGGTTGCTGATTTCCTCGGACAGACGATTATTGGTTTCCCGCTCAAACCCGCTTAAAGAGCGGAGCGCCTGATCCAGTTGTCCAAAATACGGCGATGAGGCGTAGGTTTTTTGTCCCGCCCTTGGCAGGACGCTTATAGCCCCGTTTGCAAAACTTGACGGTACCTCCGTCAGCGCCCGGCCGTAATTGTTACGGTGGATAGATTCACTAATGTACGCCATAATCTGAACTTCATCGGATACCGGCCGTTGCTCATAGAGCCGCATACGCCATTGCTCGATTGCATTGTTATAATTCGCTAGATATGCCGCTCTCTCAATAACAAAATCCGCCGGATTGAACGATTGATCTTCGCTATTTTCAGACGGCATTTGTTCTTTACCAACAGCAGGCAGTTCAATAACTTGATACGTAATAAGCGGATTGCTGTTTGTCAAGACTATTATCTGTTTATCAGGGTCCATCAACGTTCTGTTAAAACCGTAACGTATCCCATTATAAGTAATAAAAAAACGCCCATTATCAGCCTGCTGAATACGAGATGTTGTAAGCAGCCTATAAGGAAGTTCGAGCCGTTCCGTCCCTTCCGCAAAACTTACCCTTATGACAAGCTCCTGCCCTACCGTATCGTTCTGTACGGCAAAGGTTATAGTGGTTCCTTCACTGAAACGGAACATTACGGCATTGTCGGAAACCGCTATGTATGCGGGTAACTTGATTTCCCGCCTGCCGTCCGTGTACACAAGCGAGCATTTGTTTTCTTCAGTCACCCGATATTCCATGCCGTTAAAAGAAATCGTCGATCTTCCTGTAATAGCTTGCCAATCAGTGCCCGGCGACAGTACATTGGCAGATTCCGGTCTCCTCTCTTTATACTGAGCGCTTACCGTAAGACTGCCGATCTGTTTGGTAAAATTCCCATACTTTGTAAACTGAAGTAAAACCAACGCAAAAAAAATGATAATATAACCGGCAAAAAGACCCGCCATGCGCGGAGCAATTGACTTTTTTATCAAGATAAAAATCCTTTTCCATTCGTTGTGGGTCTATACGCCATCCTTCAGGACCGGTTTGTACTGATGCTACGAGCGGCTTGCCGGACTTATGGACAGCTTACATGATATACAAACTCTCCCAATGTATGGGCTGCTTTCTGAGTTTGTATAGTATAAAACCACAAAAAGTGTGTTTTATACGGTTTCTACACACACAGGCGCGCGTACGACAAACTTCTGGCAAAAACCGGCTGCAGACTCCACTATTAAAAAATTTCTTTACAGAAACCTCAAACAATGCAACGCTTATAAGATACATCGCTCTTTATGAGGGTCATTCTGTAATATATTAGTGTATTATAGCACACGATGATAAAAAAGAGCAATGCGGTATCTCTAAATTTCATCTCTTATATGAAGAAAACTCTTGTACCGATCTTCGTGAATAATACCTGACTCAACCGCTTCGACGATCTTGCACCCCGGCTCGTTTTGATGGGTACAGGAAAGACCAAAGGCGCACGTTCCCGCAAACGATGCGAATTCCTTCATATACATCACAATATCTCCGGCGGTAACGCCGTCCGGCACAAAGAGCCTAACCCCCGGCGTATCAATGACGAATGTTTTTTGCCCATTTTCTTTCATATCGGTCAAAGCGGGGATTTCCATAAGGCGCGACATAGCGGTTGTATGGTTTCCCCTGTCGTATTTCTCATTGATACGGCCGGTTTTTATACCCGCGCCCGGAATAAGCGTATTGACAAGGCTCGACTTTCCCACACCGGATTGCCCGGCAAGCACAGAGCGTTTTCCGCGTACCAACTCGCAAAGGGCGTCTATACCCGTGCCGGTTAGAACCGAAACATGCAGTACCCTATAACCGATGCGGACAAAATCATTCAACCGCTTTGTAACCGCCTCGTCATAGGGCAGATCGCACTTATTACACACGATGACCGGCATAATGCCGGCATACTCCGCCTGTACCAGCAACCGGTCTATGAACCGGGGGCGGAAGGGAGGAGATGCCGGAGTCGTAAGGCAAAGCGCAAGGTCTACGTTTGCGGCTAAAATTTGTGATGCCGCAGAACGATTCCGGCCGCGTCCTTTCTGGTTTGTACGGGTAAACATGTTTCGCCGTTTTTCAAGGCTTATGATGAGCCCTTGCCCCGTATGGACGCCATCCCGTTCAAAAACAACCCTGTCTCCGGGGGCAAGCGGGTTGTAATACGTTTCCACCCCTTTGAGTATTTTTCCCTTAATACGGCATTCTATGTTGCCGTCTTCTCCATCCGCCTGTACGGTAAAGATATTATTGGATCCCCATAAAACAATACCGGTCATTCAAACGCCTTTTCACGGAATGAGCCTTTCATTTCACGGAACCGGCCTTTCATTATTCGGACAATTTAGCGAATCCAACGAATCCAAAAGGCAAATATCCAATCCAAAAGCGCAAGCCCTTTTTTGCCAAAGCGGCTCAATGGGAGCGGAACCGGTAAGCAGTAAGACTGCGCCGGACATCCTACCGGCCGCGGCCGCGTCCGGCGCGGTTTTCGAGGTTTTTGAAATCTTTTCAACACGCCGGATGACCCCTTCAACCGAATCGTATACACCAATGCCCGGCGCGGCAAGACGCCGGAAGGTATCGAGCAAGAGCAGAAAATGCGTGCAGCCGAGCACCAGCGCGTCCGCGCCTACGGCGCGCAATCGCTCTATGTAGGGAGATACCACCCGCGCCTTCTCGGTTTCCGCGGCGCGCTCTCCGCCGTGTTCCACAAACTGTACAATATCGGGCGCGGCAAGGGCCGCGATTTTCACGCCGGGTCCGTACTTTTTCGCCAGTTCCATGATATACGGATCCTCAATGGTACGGTCCGTTCCAAGCACGCCCACACGGTGAGTCTTGCTTGCGAGTACCGCGGGCTTTATCGCCGGCACGGTACCTACCCAAGAAACGGAAGGAAACGTTTCCCGTAAAGCATTCAAAGCCGAGACCGATGCGGTGTTGCAGGCCAATACCGCCGCGCTCGGCTCAACGTACTTCAGCGCTCTTGCGGCAAGCTCGATGAGTATACCGGTAATTTCCTCTCTCGTTTTAGAGCCGTAAGGAAAATGCCCGCGATCCGCAATATAGATAACGGTATCACGGGGATTCCGTTCATAGAAATACCTGAAGTAAGGAAGTCCGCCGATACCGGAATCAAAGAAAAGTATGGGCTTATTAGAAAGATGCAAGGAATTCAAACGATTCAAAAAATCTGTATGGAGCATTTTTATTATATTGATATAAAAAAAATGGAGTGTCAATACGGAGTCGATTGTATAAGTAGTAAGGGGCAGGTTCTAGGCAGGAGCCGCGGCCGAAGTTCATGGGGAACAGCGGGTTATATGAAGCGGCCGGATTGGGGGGCAGCGGAAGCCCCGCGTGCGGGGCTGGAGACAGGGGTGGGCGCGGCAGGCGGGCTGCCGTATGCTGCCCGAGACATAGAAACGGCGCCCCCGCTTCTTCCGCACGGCTCGCAACTAATTCCGCGCGGCCCGGAAGTAATTCCGCGCGGCCCGGAACTAATTCCGCGGAGCGCGTAATCAATTCCGCATAGCCCGGAAGTAATTCCGTACGGCTCGGAAGTAATTCCGTGCGGCCCGTAATCAATTCCGCGTGGCCTGTAACTAATTCCGCACGGCCCGGAACTAATTCCGCGGGGCTCGTAATCAATTCCGCGGGGCTCGTAATCAATTCCGCATGGCCCGGAAGTAATTCCGCGCGGCCCGGAAGTAATTCCGCACGGCCCGGGAGTAATTCCGCGGGGCCCGGAACTAATTCCGCGCGGCCCGGAACCGATCACGGAAATTCTAAACGCCGGACGCGGCGGTAACAAAACCCGAAAACGCGGCAGGTTGAATTCCATCCATAAAGCGGTATATGCCGCCTGCTATTTGACGAAAAACATGAAATATGCTATATTACAAAGCGATATGACAGAATTTGCAACCGAAAATTCCGGATTAAAAGAGGCGCGAAAAAGAATCAAACTTTTTTCAGAATCATGGGATATGGAACTTGACCTTTCCAATCTTGGATTGGAACATTTTCCGGCGGAACTCATAGACGTCCCCGACATCGTTCAGGCTCTCAATCTCAGCGGGAATAAACTCGATGAATTACCGCCTGCCATAAGCGCATTTACCGCGCTTGAATCGATTGATCTGAGCGGCAACCGGTTTTCAAAGCTGCCGGAAACGATTATCAACTTACAAAATCTCAGAAAGCTCAAGATAAACGATAATGATCTCGTCGAATTACCTGAAAACATAGACAGGCTCTTCCTTCTGGAAACCCTTGACGTCAGCCATAACCGGCTCATCCGCCTGCCGGACAGCATTAAAAACCTCCGCAGGCTAAAAAATTTTGATTTTAACCTAAACAAACTCGCTGAAGTACCGAATTCCGTTAAAAAATTTGCCTATACCAGAAAAACAAACATCTTGACCCATATCAGAAAACTTACGGATATGACGGCCGAGTGCGAAGATGTTTTTACCGATGTTTTTTTCGAGAGATCCGCGCCCCACCTCAAAGCCCTTATGGAGCGGTTTCATCTTACGCCGGTACAGGCGATTATTTATGCACAGCTTCTTCTGCACTACGATGAGCAATCAATCTCCATCCGTGAAATCGCCTCTGCGATCGGCTTATGCAGCCTCGAAATGCTTCCCTATCTGAAGGAATTTGATGAACTTGAACGTAAAAAACTCCTTCTTTGTAGGCGTCCGGCTGAGAGTGAACCCGCTACCTACTGCATACCGCCCGAAGTGGTAGAGTCTCTGCGTATGGATAAGCCGTACAAGATCGAAACGTACGAAAATGTGAGTACCGAGACGTTTTTTGAAACGATGGACAAATTGTTCGATCAACATGGCAATAGCGAATTGAGTTACGGCGCTTTTGTCACGGAAGTACAAAACTTGATGAATAACAATATGCAGATATCGTTCTGCAAGAAAATACGAGAAGCGAATCTCGAAACCGCCGATATGGTTCTCCTGCTCAGGTTCTGTCAGCGCCTCGTTTTCTATAATGATGACGCCATCGGCATAAGCGATATAGGCGGTATCTTTAATGATGATGTATTCAAAAAATTCGCTCGCTTATTCAGAGAAGGAGAATTCGAGCTTATAAAGCGCGGGTTTGTTGAAATGAAAGAAAACGGCGAGTATGATGTGGATATCTTTGACGACAGCGAACTATACTCCCTTACGCCGGCGGCAAAGGAGGATTTACTCGGAGAACTCGATCTTAAACCGCCGAAAAAGACCGCGGCGAAGAAGGATATCCTCATTCCTTATGGGAGTATTACGGCAAAAAGAATGTTCTACAATAAAAAAGAAGAAGGGCGGATACAAGAGCTTTTTTCCGTGCTGCGTGCGGATAACTTTAAAGCCGTACAAGTGCGCCTTGCTGAAAAAGGCTTGCGTACCGGCTTTGTCTGCCTTTTTTCAGGAGCGCCCGGTACCGGAAAGACCGAGACCGCGTATCAATTAGCCCGTGAAGATGAACGCGACCTTATGGCTATCAATATCACGGATATTCAGAGCAAATGGGTAGGGGAGAGCGAGAAAAATCTGAAAACGGTCTTTGAAAACTACCGTAAAGCCGTTCAAAAGCAGAATCAGGAAGGCAAACAGATACCCATCCTTCTTTTTAATGAAGCGGACGGCATCATCTCCAAACGTTTTGAATTGGGAAACGCGAGCAGGTCTGTGGATCAGATGATGAACAGCCTCCAAAGCATCATTCTGGAAGAAATGGAAAAACTGCCCGGCATCCTTATCGCCACGACCAACCTTGTTCAAAACATGGATAAAGCTTTTGAACGCCGTTTTCTGTACAAGATCGAGTTTGAAAAACCGGACGCCGCCGTGCGCCAAGCCATTTGGCGGAATATGCTGCCCATACTCCATGATGATGAGGCAAAAGCGCTTGCAGTACGTTTTGAATTCTCCGGCGGACAAATCGAGAATATCACCCGTAAATCAATTACCGATTATGTACTTACCGGTACAGAAACTTCTTTTGAAAAACTACTCAAATTCTGCAAAGAAGAACAGTCGGCAAAACACGACGAACGGCAAATAGGGTTTACGGTAGGGATATAAAGGCGTTTCTACACGTTGAATCTCCCGGACAGCCCATATTCCCACGCGGTGGGGAATGCGCTGCTTGTAATTTTTATGGTGAACCGGTAGCGTTTTCCCTGTACGGTGGTAGAAAACGAACCGTCAACATTGTCCGCCTTTGCGTGTATCGTATACCCCGCGCCCACACCTACCTGAAACAAGCCTACGCTGTACACTACCCGTCCGGCGATTCGAGCCGAGTCAAACCGCCACCGTTCCGGTATCGGATACGGTGAAAAATTCTGTGAGGGATTGTCGGCGGACACGCCCGACAAGGCGCAGGAAAACGATGAACGCAAGTTCCACCAATACGCTCCGATCTCGGTTTTATAGGTATCTTGTACCTTGTCTTCTTCCGTTGCATCGCGGTTTGCCGAGAGAGCGATGCGGGATATTCTTACCGGCAGCTTCGTCCATACCGGAAAACGGTAATATAGCCCCGTCGAACTCCGCTCAAACTTGCCTCCGGCAAAAACGGTACCCGCATCGCAATCAGCTTCGAACAAGTCGCCCAGTCCCAAGGAACGGAGGCTTGTACTTACCCTAAAAAGGCTGCTCTTTTTCCCATAATGCTCGATTTTTCCTGCAATGCGTACACTTTGACCAGGAATGCCGCCATCGCTTCCCACAAAACGATCTCCCGCGCCATCTGCGGCAAAGGAGAAAAGCCACGGTTTTCTCCCGATACGGACGCCGATATTGCCGTATACGCCTCGTCCAAATGCAGCCGTTTCGGAAAAAGCCCAGTCAGACGAAACGTTTACCCAAGGGCTTGTCCAGAGAAACGCCAATGCAAACAAGTGAAAGCCGCGTTCAGGTAAAGCGGGCTTTTCCGAAAACCAACCGGACGCGGAGCGAGACCGCAGCTCTTTACCAGTCCAAAACCCCTCTGTACGCAGGGAACTTTTCCGGGTAACCCAAAGTTCAACGCCGCCGGAAAACGCTGAATTCAAGCGGCCGTCAAGGGTTACCGCCGTAAATCCGGTAATGCCGCTTAGAAAATCAAGCTTGGGGCTCGCAAGGAAAATGCCGGCTTTTTGTTCCTTTGTTGTGGAATAGCTCTGTATGAGATCGTATCCCGTAGGCTGGTGTTGCTCAACAAACGGCGCCGATCTGCTCCAAGTGTTCCGCACGCGGGCGGGTAAGCCCCATTCCTCGATCATTCCGTACAGAAGACGGGAACCGGTCTCTTTATGGTATAATCCGGTTCCCCAGTTCAGATTTTCAGACGTGAACGCCCCAACAGGAAAGGGGTTTCTTTCGAGCAATTCCGTCCGAAGATAAAACGCCTGACCGGGAAGAAAAAAATGCCCATTAATACGGTTTTCCAGCATTCCGGTCTTCTTATTCACGTCAAACGACAAGGAACCTAAGTAGAACAAGTTGAAAGACGCGGCATTATCTTTTCGTCTGCCGGAAATAGCGCCGTCAGACCCAGCAGTATCCACACTATCTGCGGGCGCTTCATATAGAAAAATGCAACACATAAACACAACAATGGTTTTCTTCATAATAGTACTAAAGGAATTTATATGTCCATTACTTTGAGTTTTTTGATTTTTCGACCAATTTTATAATGCGGCGTGTTCCCGGAACTAACATCAGAAACGAGTCGCTCGGTATTCGGCCTATGTATAGCGCGCTTTCGTTCTCTGTTCCCTCATCAATCGCTCCACCCGCTTTCAGCCTATCTTGAGATAAAACTCCTAAAGCAGCGTCCACTCAAAAGAATTGTCCCTGAGAAATTATCTACATAATATGCGTCCGCTATTTTCTAACAGATATTCTAAACGTAAAGTCTGTGCGTGAAGCAACAACTTAATGGTCGGTTGTTGCTTTTGCATACAATCAGGATAAAAAGTGCAATTATAACATAGAAGCGCTCATTTTTCCGCCGCCGCTTGAATAATGTCCAGCGTCCGATTGGTGCACTGTTCCCATGAATAGCTCTTGACCCGCTCAAGTCCCAGTGAACGGCAATTATGGTACACATCATGATTCGTTGCCAGCGTTGTGATCCGGTCTGCCATATCTTCCGCATCATTCGGGTCAAAGTATAGAGCCGCGTGTTCGGCGGTTTCAGGGAGCGAAGCAGCGCGCGCGCATGCAACAGGAACGCCTGACGCCATTGCCTCAAGAACACCCATGCCGAAACCTTCGTAGCGGGAAGGAATCACCACCATATCAGCGCCGGCGTACAATTCAGGAAGGTTTTTTGAAGGAAAATGACCGGGAAAAAATATATCGGTCTTGTACGCTGACGAAGCCGCCGATGCTCTCACTTTTTCTGCACCATAGCTGTCGCCTCCGGCAAGGATAAGTTTATGCGGATAATGGGTTCTTGCTTTGAAGATGTCAAAAGCTTCGATCAGTTTGATGTGGTTCTTTATCGGATACTGAATACGCGAGGTATACAGAATATAAGGCTGACGGAAACTGAACGGCTGAATCAGTACCACACTGTCCCCGTTTTTAGGACGCGGGTAGAAAACCGTTGTATCAATACCGTCCGGTACCACCTCAATGCGAGATTCCTTTACTTTGGCAATATCGATCAGTTCCTGTTTAACAAAATTACTTACCGCGATGATCTTCTCCATTTGACGCAGGATGTTGGGAAACACGAAGCGGATAATGCTCCCAAACGGCTCTTTCTTCTCACGGATACCCCAATAGGCAGCCATATCGTGTACCGTTCCTATGGTGGGACACGGCGAATTATTGGGAAGCCGCTTGTGCGCAGCGGGAAAGAAACATGCGTTATAGGCGCGTTTTTTTGCGAATTTAGGGTATTGAAACAGATGCCAACTGAAATTTGCGAGTCGTCCATTTATAGAACATTGAGAGATAAATTCAAAACGAGGCGCCGCCTCTTTATAGGCAAAGCGGTCGAATTCCCAACCAAATAGTTCATATAGTCCACCCGACGGTGGAATCCGTTTTAGCAGTTGTAGTAAATATGCCCCAACTGCCGATTTACCTCCTTCACAGGTAAAGGTATCAATCCCTATTTTCATGACGCGCCTCCGTCAATGATACATTCTCATACTGAACTCAGTTTCAACCCGTTCATTTGGTTCTAACGAGATTTGTTTAATAGGCATGATGTTGGTCGATTGGTACATATCAATCAGTTCACCTTCAATAGGGCAAAGCGTTCTCACAGGCAATATATACGCATCAAAGAGTTTGTCCGAAGCGATGATGATGATCACTTCGTTTTTTATATCTTGAAATTTGATGCCCTGAACTTGTTCAACTACTTCTCCAATACTAATGGTTTCTTTTATATCAGTGTTGATTTTATAAATCCGCAGGAAGGCATCTCCTTCACCGGGAAAAGAGAGATCGATGCTGGGGATAAACGTAAATGTTTCATTGCTTGTTCCCCTGTTGATAAGCGCATAATGAATAGAAAGCGTGCTTTTTTTAAGCTGATACGTCTTTTCTACTTCTATGTTTCCATACGGAACACTACCATTCACCGGAAGCCTGAAACTGACTTTTCCGTGCGTTTTGTCTACTTCCACAACCTCAAAAATTTCATTTTTGCAGAAACGGAAAGCATTTTCATCGGGTCCGGCTTCTAAAAAGCCCGTTTGCACGGTCTGCCTCTTTATTTCATCGATGCGGTCGACAAATGCCGCCTCAAAAATTGCTCTGGGTGCAAGAATATCTGTCCATGAAGCCCGTTTGCAACAATTTACACCCGCGTCGAGTGAGAAAGTATCCAAATAGTTCCATGACTTTGGCAAATAATCCAGTTCAAAAACATCCGCTCCTAATGTTTTAACATAGCAATTAATGAGTTCTTCCTGAAAAAGATATTCTTCCTTCCCGTCCAGATCAAAGTCAAACGCCATAAGCGAAGGGGTAAATGTCCCTTTTTCCCTGCTTATCTTTTCCGCTTCAAGTAACACCTTATAAGCCGCTTTACGTACCGAATGGCGGTAAATACCGCCATTAGAGGTCGGGTAGAATGCATCATAGCCCTGCGCCTTCCAAATTTCTTCCCGTGCGGTACGTTTCCGGGATTTATCTCCATGAAGCTGGTTGATAAGTACATTTGTGAACATCATCTTCGAATACAAATAATTAGCTTCGGGGTAGTCAATCAGGGATTGCCGCGGTGATTCATATTTTAGCTGTCCGCGCCGCATGTGTTCCGGCAGTGAAGACAAACTTAAAGACGGAGGAAAATACGCCTTTTTGAGACCGGTCAGCGTATTGTACACTTTGAGCGGAACGGTAAAATCAACATTTTTTTCAAAACGAGAAATATCCTCAAAAAACATCTGATACGTAATATCTGGCGCTTGTTCCTTGTTCTCCATAAAAACCTGTTCGGGAAACACACACAGTACACAGGGTTCGTCAGACTTTGTTTGAGCAAGAAGAGTTTCCATAACAAGCGAAGCCCGTTGCTGCGCGAACAGTAAGTTGAACTTGTTTGATATGGGAAATACGGTGAGTAACTTTCCTTGATCTTCCGTGATGCACGGCGCAGTATCGGGTAGCCCTGCCAGAGAAAATTGCTCTCCATTAAGGAATGTATAAAGCATACCGCAGTTATTCAGAACGCCAACAAGGTTTTGTTCCCACGCAAACGCCGGTAGTCTGCACCCTTGTGGTCGTTTGCCGAATTGTTTGCGGAGGTACGTTGTCAGTAACTCGATCTGCCCGATCTTATCGGGCGGCGGAATCAAAGGAAACATAGGCTCGTAAAAACCACCTCCCAACAATTCTACCTGTTTTTTGGAAATCATGTCCGCAAGAAGCATGAAGAATTCGGGATGCGCCCGTTCCAGCCAGTAGAGAAGTATCCCGGAATAATGCAAAACCACCGGAATTTGAGGATATTTATATAATGTTGAAATAAACGGCTTGAGGTTCCTCCTGTAAATTTTCTCAAATTCGTCATCGGTTGTTCCAAAAGGAATATGGTTATGTGAGCCTAGTATAAGACTAACCTTTTTTTTCATTTTTCCACTTTTCTCCTATGGCAAGGCTGATTAATTGCGGGGAACCGATTTTGAGGGTGTTTTATCGGACAAGAAGAGAATGCTCCCATGGTAGACTGCTTTTACGCCGTTTAACAGAGCTTTGCCCTCCCCATCCATCCTTTTCCCTGCTTTCCATGAAAAAAGACGGACTTCCCTCTATCACGCTACCACGGCCCGTTTGACAGGACTCATCGCCCATGCTCATTTCAGCAGAGCCAACGCTTGCAAACACATATACAACCGCCCGCCGTTCTTCATTATTCCCCGGTATACCACGTTCCCGTATCCGAATAGCCCCTTCACTATATAAAAGATATGCTCCTCACTTTATGTTTCATCGGCTCCTTATACAACACCGCCTCCCGTTTCCCCTCCGCCCCCTTCCCTTTGTTTATCCGTTACTCCACCTTCGATACACGTTCATCTTCCTTTATCTCTTCCCTCTTCTCTATCCCCGGATATCCGGCATCGCATCGGCGTTCACAAGCTCGTCATCTTCCCGTATCAATGTGCCCACTTCCTCTCTGTCGTTTACATTCGCCGCCGCCGTACCCACACCGTGTAACCATCCCGCTCCCCGCGTCTACTCCTCTATGCGCCTTCATCCAGAAATGCCGTTCGTTCCCTTTCCTGCACCGATACATTTCCGGTCCCGACTCTTTGCCCCGTTCTTCGTTGATGTCGGCGCCTCTACGGTTATTACGTCTATTATGCTCCTTCTTTTTTCCAACACGCGGATACATCCTCGGCATGGTTTGTATCCCTTTGGGCGGCCATCCGCGTTTCCCTTGAAAATAAGAGGGGCGTATTTGTTCCTAAAGTCTTTTCCACGGGACAAGACGTTCCATAGTATCCAAAAATACTTCTCGCCTGCTTATCCGTTTACGCTTCCCGTATTCTAATCCATAAATGTTTGTTACTTTTCAGGCTCTCTATTCTACTCCATCCATTCCGATTTAATCTGCGCTTCCCTAGCTATTGGCTAATTGGTTCATGCGTGTTCAAGCCGCACTCAAAACACGTAGCAGGAGCGCTGTAGTTGAAGTGAAAACAAGCGATAAAAAACCCATAGATATAAGCCGTAACGGTTTTCCTCGTAAAAATATAGGTACAGCTTCAATAGAAGAGCGTTTTTGAATTTCATTTAATATAAGGATTGAAAACAGAACCCCTAAAGAGAAACTCAAGGAAATAATACAAGCCTCCACTATGGTTGAGGCTATATGCATCGTAAACAGCAGCGCCGTAAATGCAAGCCCATCGTATGCCGTTACCGCACTGAACAGCTTCCTTCGCGGAACGAGGTGCGGGGTAAAACGATCCGCCGCGAATTCAAGTGCCCAACAGAAAAGTATAGAAAATGGGAATAAAAGAACGTCCTTAAAAAGAATAGAAAAAAACGGTCTCGTAATATAAAAAAACAAAGTCCAGAGCACAAAAACTGTTATAAACAACACGCCGGCTTGAAAGAAAGGCAATGGACAAGCGCTGTTTGTGGTACGATCTCCATCTTCCGATAGGTCATGAATTCCCAATCCAAACTGAACTATCAGATTAAGAGAAAGACTTGCGAAAAGAGCCAGTGATACTAAGGCTATCATTATACTGTCCTCCTTGAAGGTTTTATAATCGTATAAAACAACGCTATTATATAGCCTAACAGCAGCAAAGCACCCGAAACTGTCGCTAGGGTACGTATGGGAAAAAAGTCCGTCTTATCAGAAGCGTTAAACAATTCAATAAAACCTTGTGCACCGCCCGGAAGCGAAAGCGCCATGAATCCCAACGGCTCTCTGATAAGGGAAAGAGCGATGATAATGATGCCTGTTACGCACGCTCCACTCATTGTTTCAAATACGGTCTCAGATATGTTTAGCGGCTCCAGTTTCTCAAGGGGAAATCTTCCAAGAAAAGACACCGGAACCAGCAACGTAACATACAAAAGCTCCACTGTCAACAAAGGACTTATAAACCAGAGAACAAAGAGAAATACTGCCGTAATAAAACTGGACAAAAATACCACGACGATAATTTTTCCCTCATGTGGTAATAGTGGTCTTGCCGCAAAGACCGCTAGTGCCGTTAAGACATATACCCATACAAGGGCAACGGTAATCACAATGCCAAATGACAACCGACTTGAAGAAAAAAGCAGAAGTCCCACGCACATCAACGTGAAAAGAGGATTCTGTGTATTAAAAAAGATTTGCGATACGCTTTTTCTCATGGCAGCATCTCCTTTTCGATACGCCTAATATAAGTATCAATTACTCCTCGGTGAATACCATTGAAAACCGCCCGTGCATGATTGCTCAGAGGGAGAACCCCGATCTTGTCGGCAGTTTCACCAGTTCCGGGAATAAACGCCAAACATGAAACTAAAATACCGTTATCAATTATGGAGAAAAGAAGGGCTTTACCTTCAAATCCACCGCTTGTACCAGTAAACCGATACCAAGTTCCAAGTGAAGTTCTGCCGAGAACCTCTTTATCCAAGCGCCTCGTATCTTCCGTCTGAGCGAGCGTTTTATTTACCGCCTGTATAAGCGCATCGTTTTGTACGGATCGGGTTAAAAAGAACAAAAGCCAGAGACAAAGAAGCAGTCCGGCTATCCAAGCACATACGATACCTGTATTTTTCACAATACAATCCCCCGTTTGGTGTACAAAGTTCGTCTCTCAATCCCCCGGACCATGGGAACCAGCACGTTCAGCAGAGCCACCGCAAAGAATGCACCGTACGCTTCCCCACCTTGATACCTGAAGGTAAAAGTGAAAACAGCCGCTATAAAAGCGGCCGACAAGGCTCCCCATATTGATTTTGGTCCAGTAACCGGCTCTGTTACCAGAAAAAACGCCGCAACCAATGTTCCACCCGACAGAAATCCGCCCAAAATGTCGCCGTTACCAAAACCGCCTCCTGCAGGTAATGCGCCAAAAAGCCGTATCAGCAGTCCGTATACGCCAAGGTAGACAATAGGTACCCACGCGCGGCTCACTTGAGACGCCAGCATGAGAATCGTTCCCAAAAGAAGCGCCATCACGCCTCTATCTGCAATGATGTTTGCACCGGTTGCATTGAATAGTGTTATATAACTGTCGGGCAGTTCTGCGCCAAAAGTTGAAAACACGGTTTTATTCAAAAAGTCACTGATAATGCCCGCAATAATCTCATTTTTGGGAACTGTCGTACTTGCTAAAGCCTGCTCGTACGCAGACTGCCAGCTGAAGCGGATAAAAAGCCAGCCGCCTAGTGCAGGATTCAACCAGTTGGTACCGAGACCGCCGAAACTGTACTTAACGACTATCATGGCAAAGACCACGCCTATTGCCGCATATATCGGGTTGATATGGTTCGGTAACATCAGGGTTAACACTAAAGCCGATGTAACGGCGCTTCCATCCCTGAGCATGGCGGCTTTTTCGGTTCTGAAATAGACGATGAATTCACAGAAAAATGCCACAATTATCGTTGTTACCGCGATAATAAGAGACAAGAAAGAATCTGATATGGAAGACTGCACGATCGCCATGAAAGCGGCAAGACTTACCAGCCACATTCTGCTCGTTGTAGAGCGGGAAAGATTTACCTGAGGTCTCATGTATGCGCTCCTTTACTGATTGCGCGAATGGTAGTACTGATAGGCAGTCGTGAAGGACAGACCACTTCACAGCACCCGCATCCATGGCAATCTACCGAAGGTGGATTCTCCGGCATACTGATGATCTGTTTGTACAACGACTCAGGATCAATCCCCATAGGGCAGACTGCACGACACTCCCCGCAGCCGATACAGCTTCTTGAAACGGTACCGCCGATCTCCTTTGCCAAAAGCGCTAACACCGCATAACTTGTTTTTGTTACCGGTTCATCAAGATCAAGCACGGTACGCCCTAAGAAAGGCGACCCTATCACAATCCGTGCGGGATCAGCTATAAGTCCGCCGCATTGCTCAAAAACATCGCGGAGCCGCGTTCCTATACGCACCTTCAGCACATTAGGCGCCTTCACCGCAGAACCGCCTATGGCAACGTACCTATCCAGTATTGGTTTGTGGAATTTTACCGCATCGTGTATCGCGGATGCTGTAGAAGGGCATAACATAAAAAGACGTCCCAACAAGGCGTTTTCTTTTTTTTCATAATCTCTCAGTACCAACTCAAGTTCCCGCTGGTTGTGTTGAGGGTATCTGTTTCCTACGGCTACTACCGCTATGGGAGTGTTTACAGGATACAAATTGTGCAAAATTTGTACCGTTTTCCGTATGTTATCTATAAGCTGTTTTTCCTTATAAGAAACGGCGTATACGATGCTCGTTGCCCTGCACGCCTTTGCTGTAATGAGACTGCCTTCAACAACAGCCATGAGCCGTTCATTGCAGATCGCTTTGTCTGCGGCAAACCAAGCGTTGTCAAACACGCAACGGATTACCACAGTGACTGCCTCTTTCTCCGTAGCAAGATCGTCAAAGAGGTCTACAACCGGTCTTTCCCCTTCATCCATTTCAACTATGCCGTATTCCGCTATGAGGTGCTGTAATTCAGAGAGTTGTAGATCGATCCACGGATATGCAGGTTCTTTTTTCCCTAACCGTTCAAAACTTCCTTCCATACGTATAACAAGGGCTTCGTTGACGGTACCGTCTACGGTCTTCCATGAAACCATACGTACGACTTTTCCGGGTACTGTTGCATGAATATTTGCGGAGCCTTGCCCCTGACCGCGCCCTATCAGCATACCTTCTTTGACATATTCCCCGATAAACACAATCGGGTACGCCTTGTTTCCCGTATGCTGAATCAAGGATATTACCGACAATACCGGTAAAAATGCCGTCTCTGTTGAAGCGCTCTGCGGCGCATAAGGGTCTTCAAAAACAAACCCGCCTCGGGAAAATGAGTACGTTTTTTTCATGCAGCTATCCGTTTGCGGAACAAGTTCCATTTTTTATTATATACTAGCATGTCCTTTTTCCTGTATCTTTTTTGTCCGATATTAAACAACGCAAGAATGCATGGTAAGATGAGCATCATTATGGGGAGCATATTCTGCGTATCAATATCGGTTTTTACTACATTTTGTTCATTATGCCCTGATTTATCCAAAAAATCCACAAGACTTTCCAAAGAAAAGGATGGAAAATCGCCGAAATCTCCAATAATTTTTTCTTGTATGCCGGTTCCGCCATTATTCGCGTCATTCAATGATTCGGGAAGGTGTATCATACCGGACAAATATTCGCCGTACTCTTTTGTTCCCGTTATAAGTCCATCTTCTCCAACATAATAATGTACATACGTATTACCAATTTTTTTTTCCGAATCCACTCCAAGCGAGGTAAACGAAAATGAGGTTTGAAAGGCGAGGTGCGCTTCGTAATCACTCCTCTGAATCAGGTAATCTCCTAGGTACTCGGAGCCTTCGCGGTATGCGGTAAGCCCCAGTTCGCCGGGCAATATCAAAGCTAGAAAAGCCGCAATGGTAAAAGGAATCGCAGCGCGGGTAAACAACGGCGTTTTGGCGATGTTTCCAATAATAGGTACCGGCGTGAATCTAATGTGATCCTGCGAACCGCCTTTGTTCGATTCGCCCCACAAAACGAGCGGCAGGACAATACAGGCGCACCCAAAAACCGCCGCTTCGAACACAAGCGATACGTTGCTAATTATTCCGGTGTATACGTACAGGGCAATAAATAAAAGAAACAAACCGATACTAACTAAAAGTCCAAGCGGTTTTATATTCGGCAACCGTTGCGCGGCGGTGTGTGCCGTACGCTTGGTGTTTAGTTTTATTCTTTTAACAGGGTGAAAAAAGTACATTATCCGTGTCCAAATCGTCTTTTTTGCGTTTCCATAACGCCCTGCGGCAAATAATACCCGCAACGGGGCGGTGATGACGCTCGCCATGGTAAGCATAATCGCCGAAAGCGCCAACCCTGCAGAACCGGTAAACGCAAAGCCCGCAAAAAGCGGCGTAAGCGCGAGGGTGATTACCGGCGATTTTGACACCAGTACGGACAAGAGCGATGCAATGGCAAACAGCAGGAAGTAAAACATAATAGGTCTATCATAACCCAAAAACTCAATGGAAAAAGGAATATCGCCAAGCGCCTCTGTAAAAGCCGTGTGTACGGCGCGCGTACCGAGCCTGTTCGCTTCAACCGAAAGCGGAATAAAAAACAGCCGCTTATCATCGCGGACAAAGAATTCCTTGAGCTTTTCAGCATACCCATCATGCCGCGGATCAAAATCTTCTAAACGTCCTTCCCAAAGGTCTAAGGGAATCGACTCCAGTTCACCGAAATTATCAAGAAAAACCATTTGTGTTGATTCCGAAATGTAGAAGCGGCCCAAGTCGATCCGTGAAAGACATTTTCCGATCTCCCTGTCCGGGTACGACGCGTCAAAAGCCAGCACTGCGTATCCGTTGCTTCCCTCATGTGGTATGATCTTTTCCGCGAGCCTGAAAAGAAATGCCGCAAAGCTCAAAGAGCATACCACGAGTAAAATAACAGGGATAATCCGCGATTTCAAAGACATGTTTTACCCTACAAAAAGACATACGCCGCGGCGATAAAAATGCCCAGCAATCCGCCGACTACCACTTCAAGCGGGGTATGCCCATGTATTTCTTTAACCGGATGGTATTCGATTCCTGTTTTTTCAGCGACATTTCTCCCCAAAAAATTTAAGGCGCGCCCTTGTATGCCGGAAGCACGCCGAACGCCCATTGCGTCCCGTATGACGATCATGGCAAACCACAACGAAATGATAAAGATATTTGAATCAAGTCCTTCCTTGAAAGCCGTTGAGATTGTCATAGAAGTAACAAGCGCCGAATGACTTGAAGGCATACCGCCTGTACGCCATGTGAGGACTTCAATCACTTCTTTTATCGTCTTCTTTCTGCGCCTTCTGGATAACACTATCACCGCCTTGATAAACTGCGCGAGAAACCAGCTCGTAACCGGCGCTAGAAAAATAGGATTTTCAAAAAACCTCTTTACGGACGCTGTATTCATAAATGGTACCCTACCACTCTCCGAAACCAGCTATGACATCTCTAAAGAAATAAGCGCTGTCTTTCAGCGTCCGCTTCTGGGTTTTATAATCTACATGGACAATGCCGAACCGTTTCGAATATCCCCAAGCCCACTCAAAGTTATCAAGAAACGACCATACAAAATAACCGTTGAGTTTGATCCCCTCTTTAATCAATGTTGAACAAACGCTTAAATGGTCTTTGAGGTAGTCTATGCGTTTCTTATCGTGAACCCTACCGTCAGTCTCAACCGTATCGGGGTTTGCATAGCCGTTCTCGGTAACATAAATGGGAAGGTTTCCACCCGTTACTTCGCTTACCCACGCAATCTGGCGGTACAGTCCCGAAGGAACCACGGGCCAGTCCATATCCGTACGTTCCTGCCAGAATGGGGCGACGGAGTACTTATGGGGAGAGGCGTCATCCCATGCAACGGCGTTTTCAGAGTAATAGTTCAGCCCAAGGAAGTCTATTTTTTCCGCAGTTATGTCCAAATCGCCCGGTTTAACAGGAAGTTTTTCGCCTGCTTGAAAGACGATTTCAGGATACCCTCTGCCGATAAGCGGGAACAGAAACAATTCCGCCTCAAATGCCCGCGCCCTGCGCGCCGCCTCAATGTCCGCTTTGCTTTTGGATGCCGGACGCGGCGTATTGAGGTTCAGCGTAATGCCGATAGGCGCTTTGAGACCCGTTCTCCGGTATTCTCTGACCGTTGCGCCGTGCGCCAGCAGTATATGATGAACCGCGCCCGCCGTTTGCACGGGGTCTTTGATCCCGGGCGCGTGTACACCCCACAAATAACCTAGAAACGTAACGCACAGCGGTTCATTCATGGTTATCCACTGATCCACGCAATCGCCCAACTCCGCAAAACATACCTTCGCATATTCAACGAAAGCATCCACGATAAACCGTTCCGCCCAGCCGCCCTTGTCCTGGAGGACTTGCGGTAAGTCCCAATGGTACAATGTTGCGCACGCCTGTATGCCGTGTGCATGAAGCTCGGCGCAGAGGTTCCTGTAATAGGCGATTCCTTCTTTATTTACCGCACCGGTACTATTCGACAGAACACGCGGCCAGGCAATGGAGAAGCGGTAGCTTTGGAAGCCCAGTTTTGCTATGAGCGCAACGTCTTCTTTATAGCGGTGGTATTGATCGCAGGCTATATCGCCGTTTTCTCCGGCATATACCGCACCCGGTACACGGCAGAATGTATCCCAAATACTCTCGCTCCGCCCACCCTCATGTGTAGCGCCTTCGACCTGATAACTGGCGGTCGCAGTTCCCCACAAAAAATCTTCTGGAAATTCTAGTTTATGCATGGCTATTATAATAACATAGAAAAGAAGTAATTGACAAGGGTATTATAAAAAAGTTATACGAAATGACCTCCTAAAAATTCTTTCAGAAACAATAGGGTAAAGGACGGTAACGTATAGGAATCGGCATTAAAGGTATTGGTAAAGCGGCGTCTTTGTCCCGCGTTTACCATAGCGGGCGCGTCCATGCCGCCTGAAATTTTCCCCCCATCGGCAAGAAAAAATCTTACCTCTAGGGCAACGCCGATTAATTGCGGGGAAACGGTTTTGAGGGTGTTTTATCGGATAAAAAGAGCAAGCTCTCATACCCTGCCGCTTTTACGCCGTTTAACAGGGCTTTTGCCTTCCCTATCCGTCCTTTCCTGCTTTTTCATAAAAAAGGACGGACTCCCCCCTATTACGCTCCCGCAGCCCGTTTTACAGGAATCATCGTCCACGCCCTTTGCAACAGGGCCGGCGCTTGCAAACACATACACAACCGTTCTTCATTATTCTCCGGTATACTACGTTCCCGGTATCCGAATAGCCTCTTCACTATATAAAAGATACGGTTCTCTTTGCTCTTCACGGTTGATTTCAGCTCCGCCGGCTCCTTCGCCCAGCCTAGGCGCGTGCCCACACATAAGGCGGGGACTTTGCGAAGCAAAGCCCCGCGGAGCCGCCCCCTCTAATACTTGGGGGGTCGCCCCTCTAATGCCGGGGGCGATGACCCTCTAATGCCGGGGGCGATGACCCTCTAATGCCGGAGGGGTCAACCCCTCTAATGCTGGGGGTGATGCCCCTCTAACGCTGGGGGCGATGCCCCTCTAACGCTGGGGGGTCAACCCCTCTAACGCTGGGGGCGATGACCCTCTAGTGCCGGGGGGTCAATCCCTCTAACGCTGGGGGCGATGACCCTCTAGTGCTGGGGGGTCAACCCCTCTAATGCCGGGGGTGATGACTCTCTAATGCCGGGGGTGATGCCCCTCTAATGCCGGGGGGTCAACCCCTCTAACGCCGGGGGCGTATCGAAGCAAAGTCTCACGGAGCCGCCTCCTCGCTGCCGGTTGCGTTAGACGCTTTCGGCATGAGCCGTGAGTTTGAACTCATGGCGCACTTCTAGCCTAGGCGCGTACCCCCACACCCGGCCTGAAGAGAACCCTCACTCCTGCCCGGCGTGAATCCTCATTTACAACCATTCTCACACCGGTAGATGAGCGCGTTATGCAAGGTTTGATTGTCTATAGCAACATTTCCCCGCCGTTTCGGCGGCAATGGCGCTATTTGCAGGTATTGTTTCCCGCTTAGTTCCATACTTATTTTTCTCTCTTTACTTCTCGTTCCTTTTGCGAATACGCCCTAGGGGGGGTGAAATTACCCTATCGCTCTCCGCCGGCAGAATGAAGAAAGCGAATCCGATCCTCGATGTTCTAAACCCGTTTGCGAATAGTTTTTCTACCTATACTTTTTATATGTGTTTCGTTATTATATACCTATGTTAGAGATCGATGCCGTTGCCTTTGATTTGGATGGTACCCTTTATCCTAATTACCGGTTTTATGTACGGCTGATTCCCTTTGCAGTACAAGAGTACCGTTTACTCCACGCCTTCGGAAAAGCCCGCTCTATACTTCGCTCCGTAAGAGTCGGAGACCCTCTGTATGAGCAGGAGTTTTATGAGACGCAGGCGTTTCTGATGGCGCGTATATTTAACCGTAATGCCGATCAGTCTGAAACCGCGGCGATGCGGAAAGAAATTGAGCGCCTTATTTACCGGGGCTGGGAGCCTGTATTTAAAAATGTCCGGTTGTTTCCCCATGTGCCGGAAGTGCTTTCGGCATTGAAACGAAAAGGGCTAAAGCTGGGACTTTTGTCTGATTTTCCGCCCGAACAAAAACTCAAGTTTCTGGGGCTTTCCGGGATTTGGGACGCGGTGCTGTGTTCCGAAGAGACCGGCAGGCTCAAACCGGATCCGAAGTCGTTTATGGCGTTGTCGGAAAAGCTCGGCGTACATCCGGCGCGGATACTCTATGTCGGTAACAGTAAGCGGTATGATGTTGCCGGCGCCACCCGCACGGGTATGAAAACCGCTTTGAAGGTTCCCTTCCTCTTGAAATGTTTTAATAAACCTTTTGATGAAAAGAACTTTGTTTTTTATGACTATCGCTATTTATTCGATTATGTGATAAAATAACCTCACCTTAAAACCATAAAAAAAGAGAGTAAGAGAGTACCGGATGGCAATAGTAGGAAATATAATAACGCTCCTCATCGTTGGAGTAGTGCTTTTTTTGTACCGTCAGCTTGATAAACGAAATCGTTCTCTTGATAAAGTGCGCAAATATGCGGAACACCTCAAAGATGAACTTTCCGTTTTTGTAGCCGGGAAAGAAAGCGCGGTAAAAGATTACAGTATAGACCTTGATGTACAGCAGAAATCCGCTAAGGAATTGATGCATAAGCTCAAGCTGACGGAAGAAGAGCTTGCGGAAAAGGCAAAGGCTATAGCGAAAATTGATGAGCGTATAAATGCCTATGATACTTCTTTAGAAGAACTGGTACGCATGACGGGTTTGGTACAGGAAAATTTGGATCGTATCAGCGAAGAATCGGCTTTTGTAGAAACAGTCAACAAAAAGGTATCCGATGCCCGCGATAAATTGTTCGTGTTTGAGAAAGAACTTGTCGGGCTGAAACAGCGCTTTGAACAGGATAATGCGGTAGCCCTGTCAAAACTTTCAAATAGTATGCTTACCGAGGTGAAATCTTCTATTGTTGCGCTTAAAACGGAGTCTGAACGGATTCAGCGCAACGTTACGGAGCAGCGGGAAGCGATTGAAAAGACCGAACAGGTACGTTCCGCAAATCTTGCCAGAGACATGGAAGCGATCAACAAAACCCTTCAGGAAGTTGCCGAACGTGCAGGGGCAACGGCGGGCAGGATGGAAGAGGCGACTCTTGTCAAATTGAAGGCTCAATCTGAGGAGCGTATCCGGCGCTTGCAGAATTCAATAGAAGAAAATTTGAGGTTGCATCAGGAAAGCGCGCGGGAGCGGCTTGTCGAGCTTAACGGTATCGCGGCAAAACAACTGGAAAGCTGGAATATCAGCAGTAAGGACATCGAAGACCAGCGGCAGCGTTTCGTGGAGGAATGGTCGCGCGGTGTTGAAGAAGTTACCGTGCTGCTCAAGACCCGGCAAGCCGAATGGATGACTGCTGCCGATGAAAAAGAGGCGAATTCTAAACAGATATTGTCGGAAGCGGAACATGCCGCAGCGAGCATACGTTCCTATATCGTTGAACAAAACGATGCCCTTGAGCAGAAACTGAAAGAGACCCGGACGCACATGGATGAAACTATCACGGCTTTGGAAGATCGGCTTGTCAATGCTTCGCGTATTGCGGAACAAAAAGTGATGGAACGGGCGGATGAAAGGCTCGGCAGTTGGCGGCAGGTTGCTCTTGATGCGGATGCGAATCTGCAAAAGACGTTGTTGGGTCTTGAAGCTTCTTCCGATCAGATAAAAAATTTCTTTGAACATGAGTGCGCTATCTTGGAGCAGCGGCTCAAAGATACAAAGAAACAGACGGAAGATGATATTGCCCTGCTGAAGCAGCAAATCTTCGATACGGCTCAGGAAGCCGAAGCAAAGGTGTCCGAAGAAGCGGACGCGAACCTTGAGCAGATTTACCGCTCTTTTGAGAATATGGATAAACAGTTTACCGATATGCAGAGTAAAACCAACGATGCCGTTTCCCTTATGGAGGCCCGGCTCAGGGAGACCGCCGCTGCATCTGAGAAACGAGTGCTTGAGAGTGCAGATACTCGCCTTGAAGACTGGAAACAGGTTGCCGCTAATACGGAGGTAAAACTCAAGAGCTTGTTACACGAAATAGAAATATCTCATGATGCCGCTCATTCGCAGCTCGAAACGGAAATGGGGCATATCCGGCAACAGCTTGACGGCGCTCGTGTACATACGGAACAAGCCATCGCGGAACTGGAGAACAGCATAGCAAAGACGGCGGCTGCCGTGGATGCAAAAATAGCAAGCGAAGCCGATGCGAAACTCGTCCGGTGGTTGCATGAGTCAGAGAATCAGGATACGAAGGCAAAACAGATACTCGAAGAGCTTGAAGATGTAACCGCACAGGCGAAGATGCATTTTGCTTCTGAAATAGAAGCCTTCAATAAGCGGATTGATGAAGAGCGCATCTATACTGATGAAGTAATTGTAGAATTGCGAGACAAATTCGCTATAGAAGCGGAGGCGCTTGATGGTAAAATCGGCGATGCTGATGTCCGTACAGACAATGCCATACTTGAGCTGGATAAACAGATTAGCGCGGCGTGCGCCGAATTGAGAGAAGATATTGCAAAGACGGCGAGTACTGCCAAAGCTGATATTGCAGATGATCTTAATGCCGCCGAAAAGCAGAATAAGCTGCGGGTAGCGGAACTTGAGGCGTCTTTTGCCGATACGAAGGCTCATTTAGACGAAGAAATAGCGAAAGCGGAAGAACAAGTGCAGGCTTTCCGGGAGCGGTTTAAAGAAACCGTAACGCATATTGAAGACGCGGTGAATACTGCCGTCAGTAATACGGACATTAAAGCGGAACATGCCGCAAACGACCGCCTTGTCCGGTGGAAGTCGGCGTTTGAAGCGGGAGATGCGCAAATCGTTCGGCGGCTTGCGGAATTGGAAGGCTTGTCTACACAGACGAAAGCCGGCATTAACGCTGATTTGGATGGTATTAATGAAAAAAACGCTCGGCGTCTCTCGGAATTGGAAACAATGTGGATGCAGACGAAAGAAGCCATTTCATCAGAACTTGACCATGCCGGTGAACAGAACAAGGCGCGTGTAGCCGGGTTAGAGGCGTCTTTTGCCGAAGTTAAAGAACGTATTGCAAGCGAAATAGCGGAAACCGAGTCTCATCTGCACAGTATTGAGAAGAAGGTTGATGAAACCATGAGCGGCATTGAGGATGCCATGAGTACCGCGGTTGCCAATACGGATGCCAAAGTGGAGAACGCGGCGAATGACCGGCTGGAGCAGTGGAAGCATGCGTTTGAGTCGGGCGATGAGCAAAATATGAAGCGGCTTGAGGAACTGGAAACGCTGGCGGCCCGGACAAAGGCCGGCATTACTGCGGAACTGGACCAAGGCGGAGAACAAAACAGGGAGCGTATAGCGGAATTGGACGCTTCATTTGCCGAAACAAAATCACGCTTGGAAACCGACGTTGAAAATGCCGAAAGGCAGTTGAGACATATTCAACAGGAAATTGACAAAAGTTCGGACCATATCAAGAATTCTATTGCCATGTCGGTGGAAGATGTTGAATTGCGTATCCGGAATGCTGCTGGAGCCGTAAATGCCGATACCAAACATATGCTTGCTGACGTGGAATCCACAATCAGTCAAACCAAGTCGCAGTTTGATAAAGAAATTGCCCAAGCAGAACATCACTTGCACGACATTCAGGATAAATTGGCAGAAACTTGCTCTACCATTGAGTCTGATATGAAAGCCGCGGTTGATGTCGCCGAATCTCAATCAAACGAGAAAACCGCCGCGTTTGAGCGGAAATTTAAGGAACTAGAGACAACCGCAGACGCTATAATACGGAAGTTTGAGGAAGAATTTCAGAAAGCGGCAGAGGACATGGAACAAAGCGTACTACTTGAAACGGACGCTAAGTTTGATGAGTACCGTGCGGTTCAAGCGGAACAATTCCAGCGTTTTGAACTTTTAGCTGAAGATACGGCTCAGCTTGAGAATGAGCTTCACGCCTTGCTACAGGAGACGGAAACGCGCGTTAAAACCGATCTTTCCACATTTGAATTAACATCGAAAGAAGAGCAAAAGACTGTTCTTGCATCGTTTGCCGCTACTGCCGAGTCGCTTAAAGGTGAAATGGTAAATATAGAGCAAGAGCTTGCCGCGTTGAAAGAGCGGGTTTACGGAAATGTTTCCGAGAAACTCAAAGTGTTTGAGGATGAATTTGCAACGAATCTCAATAAAAGGACCGAAGCCGTAGATCAGCGGCTTACCGAGTGGAAGCAGTTTCTTGATAATCAGCTTACCATCATAGCCGAAGACGTTGAGTCCAACCGCAGGCATATCGAAACCACTTACACTGAGAAGCTGGAGGCGGGGCTTAACGGGTACAACGACCAGTTGACCGCGCAACTGGAGAAACTCAAAGAGGATGCCGATAACTTTGAGGAAGGCATCAGGGCGCAAATGCAGATCGCGGATGAATCGCTTTTCTCCCTCAAAGAGCAGTTCCGGCAAGATATGGAAGACGCTCGCAGTTCCGCAGAAGCATCGGTGCGATCCGAAATCGGTAGGCATAATCTTGCTATTGCGGACACGCTCAAGCAGAACCAGCGGGAGATGGAAACTAATCTCAAGAAAATTCGAGATGATATTGATGGGCGAAGTAACGAAATTGCGGAGCTTTTTGAGACATCCAAAAATAGTATTGACGAGTGGAAGCAGAACCTCAATGCCCAGTTTCGGGATTTGGAGTTCGCATTGGAAGAAGCCCGTAAGCGTAACAGAGAATTGGTAACGGAAAGTAACGAACGCTTGAGTAACGTACGGGCTTCTATTGAAGATGTACGCATGGAAGCCGATGCCCACCGCGCAGAACTTTTCTCTCGTATTGACGAACAGGCGCGGGGTTTAGATATGACAATAAAGGAAGCGGATCGCCATATTAAGGAATTTGTTGCTCAAACGAGCCTTTTTGAACGCGCCGATACGCTTAAACATGAATTTGAACACCACATCGAAGACTTGAGAGATGATCTTGACCGTCTGGATCAGCGGCGTACCGAAGCAACCGATCTTGAGAACCAGTTTGTCAAGATCAAGCGTCTTGAAGACGAAGTCAATGCAAAGATGACTCGCTTCCTTTCGGAAAAACACCGTATTGAGCAAATGGAGACCGAATTTAACCGCTTACTTCAGACATCTAAGGCTGTTGATGAGAAACTCGCCCAGCTTTCGGCATCGGATGATACGCTGCAGGCAATGCAGATTGAAATCCGTAAATTCAATGATGCGCTTGAAAGCTCCGAGGAGCGGTACCTGCGTATTGAACGCAAAAATCAGACGCTTGAGATCACCAACGAAGGTATTGATCGTAACTTCAAAACTCTGCAAGAGTCCGAGCAGACTGCCGCGCGTATCAACGCCGAACTGCTGGAGCTTTCTTCGCAGGTAATTTCATTCCGCTCGACGCTCGGCGCTTTGGCTGCTGAAAGCGAGAAGGCAAAGAATGCCGCAGATAAGATCAAGACGCTGGATGTAACGCTTACCACTATTGATGAACGCATCGCATCGGCTCAGGCATCCCGCGAATGGCTTGCGCGCCTTGAAACGCGGCTTGAGGAACTGAATAAACAAGCACAGGAACAGGTAAAACTCATGGGAACCTTGATGAAGGACAACTCATCCATCGGTTCAAAAGGTAAGGGCGCTCCGTCCGTGGGGGTGCGGGAGAATGTGATAAAGCTGGCGCATCAGGGCTGGACAGTTGATGAGATTGCCCGCTCGTTGAAGCTGGGACGAGGCGAAGTGGAGCTGATTTTAGAATTATCTCAAAAAGGATAACATCCCGTGAATATTATCCTTTTTGAACCGCTTGAAATTGGTAAGCCGCTTTCTAAACGTGATGAACGCGCCGTGCACCTTCTCAAGGTGTTGCATAAACAAGTCGGTGATACTTTTGAGGCAGGCATCATTGGCGGGGATCTTGGTACGGGGCTTATTGAAAATATCAAGCTTGAGGGCATTGTTTTTTCCCTTAATCTGAAAGAGCATCCACCGCCGCGTCTGCCGATCTGTATTGGCGTGGGGTTTCCCCGCCCTATACAATTACGCCGCCTTTTGCGCGATCTTGCAAACTTCGGCGTTGAGGCAATAGACCTTTTCGGTACGGATTTGGGCGAGAAAAGCTACCGCGATACGAAATTACTCACGGACGGCGGCGCTCATGCGGCGCTTGTGGAGGGAGCTGTGCAGGCGCGTGATTCCCGTATTCCGCTGGTGTTCGCGTATGAAAGCATAGACGCATGGCTTTCGGAGCGCCCTTGGGAAAAGGATCGGCAGTCGCCGTACGCCGATTCCGGGAGAGACAGAAACCTTCGCACCAGTTCTATTCTTGTCGCTGCGGACAATATACGACCAGAAGGCGCTCTATCCCTGCTCAACCCTCTTGGGCATCCTCTGGTGATCGCAGTGGGAGCGGAACGAGGCTGGTCTGACCGTGAGCGTGCCGAACTGGAAAACGCCGGATTCACTCGTCTTTCTATGGGCAAACGGACTATGAGAACCGAAACGGCATGTGTTGCGGCTGCGGTGTTGGCTATGGAAAAACTCGGTGAGTTGGAATAATATTACACTAAATCATTATGAGGAGAGGAATTTGAATCAAGATCACGTCAAAGAGCAGCTTTTAGCTATAGAAGACGCACCGTTGGAGTTTTCTTTGGTATTTTCGGGCAAGAAAAGCAAGAAGATGAACGGGTTATACAAGCCGGATGCCAGAGAAATCGTTATTCACAACCGTAACTTTACCGATGATAATCTTTTGCTGTACACGGCGATACACGAATATGCCCACCATTTACATGCATGTACGCGGGGAGGCAAGCTTTCCGTACGCGCTCATACTTCGGAATTCTGGGCTATTCTCCATAATCTCCTTGAAAAAGCCGAAGCTAAACATATTTACCGGAATGTGTTTGCATCTTCTCCTGAACTGACGGCATTAACTGAAACCATCAGGGCGAAGTACCTTGCGGAGAACGGAACGCTGGTTAAAGAATTCGGAGAAAAGCTGGTGGTGGCGCATGATCTGTGTGAGAAGATCGGCGGGCGTTTTGAGGATTATATCGACAGAGTATTGAGAATTCCGCGCCTTGCGGCTATGGCCGCCATAAAGACGCATCAGTACAACATAAATCCTTCCGTTGGCCCCGACAACATGCGTTTTTTGGCAGGTATCAAGGATGAGGATACCCGCGCGGCCGCAGAATCAGCCCTGATCGGCGGGAAAAGCCCCGATGCGGTAAAAAGCGCCGCAAAGATGCAGCGTACGCCCTCCATTGAAGAGCCTCCTCGAGATCGACTTGAAAAAGAAAAGGCCCGTCTTGAGCGAACTATTACTTTACTTAACAAACGCCTTGATGAAATTGAGCAGGAATTGGAACGGTGTTAGCGGTACATACACACAAGATTTTTGTTCTGTCGTTTGTTCTACTGCCCTTTACGTTGGCAGCTCAAATCGGCCCCAATATACGAAGTATTGATGAACAGCGTGAACTTTTCCCGGCTCTACTCTTTGCCGATAAACTTGCGGCGGAGCGGACAAGAGAAGGCCATAAACCGTACTGGGTTAATACACAAGCGGAAATGGAAGCTTCAAAGCCCATAACGCCGGATCAGCGTTCGCTTTTACTTAATAACGATATTTTGGCGTATTATGGACATCCGAATTCCGTAAACATGGGGATATTGGGACGTTATTCAATGGAAGAGCTGGACGCACGGCTTACGAAACTCGCCGGTGAATACAAAAGAGCGGGAGGCAGAAACGTTATCACCGCGTTTTATATCATTTATGGAACCGTGTGGCCCGAAGGAGAGATCGGTATCATCAACAACGAGCTTCTTATGAAGTACATAAACTATGCACAAAAGCGTAATATGCTCGTCTTCATTGATCACCAAATCGGTAAATACGATCCGGTTACGGCTATAAAAAGAATGCTTCCCTATCTCAAATATCCCAATGTTCACCTTGCCCTTGATCCCGAATGGCGTACAACCAAACCCATGAAAGAAATCGGTACGGTAACCGCAGGAGAGATCAATCAGGTTCAACAGGTCATGGAAGATTACATGAAGACAAACGGTATCGGCGGCGAGCGGATGCTGGTGATCCACCAATTTAAGCCGTGGATGATCTCAAACCGCGCCGGATTGAAGACCGGTTTTAGCAATGTGCGGCTTGTGCATTGTGCGGATGGTTTTGGAAACCCTGCCCAGAAGCTCGGCTCTTATAAAGCAAACGCATTCGATGATTACAATGAACGCGATCCGGTAAAGCCGACGCTCAATTTACCGGTTAAAGCGTTCAAGCTATTTTACAATTTCAATATACCGGGCGCGGGCTTTGACAGCCCGCTGTTCACGCCGAAGGATGTATATTCCTTGAACCCGAGACCATACGTGATCATGTATCAGTAAACGGATAGTGTCCTGCGGTCTTGAGAAAAGTATGTTTTTTTGTATACTTGTCTAAAAGTATCCAAAAGAAAAAAGGATTGTCAGATGTTATTTAGATCAACTCAATCGAATACAACGCGGGTCTCTTACAAAGAGGCAATTCTCAATGGGCTGCCGCCTGAAGGAGGGTTGTATGTTCTTGATTCGGTTATGGACATGCGGCAGTTTTTCCTTTACATGGATAGTGAAACAACATTTCAGGAATTGGTATCCGCCATATCGCCGGTGCTGCTTCAAGGCGAGTTAAACCCGTTAACCGCGGCCGTGGTTGCGGGAAACGCCTTTGATTTTGAGCCGGAATTGCAGCAATTAGACGAGCATTATTCTATACTAAACTTGTACAACGGTCCAACCGGGGTGTTTAAGGATTTTGGCATTGCGTACATCGCCGCGCTTGTGGAAGAATTCGCGCCGCATGATAAAAAGACCATGGTATTGTCCGCGGCCCGCGGCGATACAGGCGTCAGTATTGCCCGTGCCTTTGATAAAAAGAAAAATACCATATCGGTTATTCTGTATCCCTCCGGTACCATTCACGGGCTTGATGAAGCGGCTTTTGTGGAACATGGGGGCAACATAATCCCCATTCAGATAGACGGAACTTTTGACGATTGCCAGCGGCTCATTACGGAAATCATGAAGGACAGAGATTTTGTTGGACGTTACAACACGACAACGGCCAATGCCATCAATGTGGGACGGCTTCTGCCCCAGACGTTCTATTATCTTTACGCCTTCATTAAGGTGAAGAAGCGGCTTTCCGGCGATCTGCGCTTCAGCGTACCCTGCGGGAATTTCGGCAGCCTTATTGCAGGGCTCTACGCGTGGAAATTCGGCGTGCCGGTGAGCGGTTTTGTTGCGGCGATGAACGCCAACAATGCGTTTGCCAATTTCTTTTCAGGAAAAACCTTTACCCCGAAACAGCGGATCGCGACCATTTCACCGGCGCTTGACGTGTGTTTTCCATCCAACTACGAGCGCCTCGCCTCGTTTTATGATGAAGCCCCGCTCGTGATGCGGAACATGGTCTTTCCCCAATCAATAGATGATGAGGCCACCCGTAACGCCATGAAAGAGGTGTGGATGAAATACAACATCATGCTCGATCCCCATGCGGCGGTGGCGTTTGCGGCCGCAAAGAAGAGCGCCGAAATAAAAGGCGAGGAGTACCATACGGTCGTCCTTGCCACCGCGCATCCGGCAAAATATGCGGCGTTGGTTTCTGAAACGCTTGGAGAAACGGTAGCGATACCCGAAAAACTCGCCTTGCTCAAAAAGGAATGTGAGCCGACTGCCTGTATTCCTCCGCACATTGATACTTTGGAAAGCGCTATTGCAAGCTGTTTTTAATCGTTTTAAGCAACCAACAACCTATGCCCTACTACGGAAAACGCCGCTTTTTTTCGTATGCGCGCTTTTCATGCAGGCATACCTCCTATATGGGCAAACGCCTACGCGAGCGGAACAGACGATGAAAGCCCTTGCCGCGGCGTATCCCGACCGTATCGGGAGCGCCGTTTTCAGAAACGGCGATTGGGCGGTTCAGGTGTACGGCAGGTGGTTTTACTATACGGACGGGAGGCTACTTCCCGAAGAGCTGCGGCGGAATGCCTCGGAGTATGACCCTCAGACGTTTTACCAGTACCCAAAAGATTTGCCCGAATGGAAAGCGCCTGACGCCCAGGCGGCCGCGCAATACAGGAACATGCAGTTGCGGCGTTCCACTCGGCTTACCAAACGTTCCCAGCATTTTTTTGATGCGTTATGGCGGGCGGCCAGCAAGGACGAGGCGTATCTGCATGTAAAGACCATCCGCTTTCTGGGCAGGAATGTACTCGTTCATTATTCCATACTTGAGGAACTCGCGCTTATCGAAGAACGCATCAATGCGGAAGCCGGAAGCAACCTACAGGTGAGGCAGTGGATAAACAATATAACAAGCGTTTCCGCGTGGAATTGGCGGGACATTGCCGATGTTCAGAGCAGGAGCTTTCATTCTTATGGTGCGGCAATCGACATTCAGACTAAAGCCCAGCGCGGCGAAGAAAGCTATTGGCTCTGGACAAGCCAGAAAGGCGTTGACTGGTGGGCTGTTCCCTATCAAAACCGGCTGCACCCGCCGGATGCGGTGGTCAAGATCTTCGAGTCGTACGGCTTTGTGTGGGGCGGCAAATGGCTTTTTTACGATACCATGCACTTTGAATACAGACCGGAGGTATTTATTTTGAATAATATCCCGATGAATAAGGCGAGGTAACGGCTGCTCCGGTTGGGGCGTTCTTATGCACGGTCCTGCGTTCCAAATTTAAGATAATAAAAATTAACCATTTTTAATAAATCAGAGAACAGCATGTTCATTGCGGTTGATATTTTCCAGCGGGCGTCCCGTTTAATATTTTTAAAATAAGGCTCGGCGGATTTTAGATGTAATAAAGGCGACCATGAGGTAAATACGTTTGGGTTATTTATATAGAAGCGCATAACCGCCCCTTTATGTCCGGATTTTTTTACCATTCCGTTGGATACCCGTAACGCGGCTTTTATTTGCCCGTCAAAATAAAGCTCTCCGGCCGGAAAATTGTCCGCCAGCGTGATAAATAAGTTCCGGACATCATCTTCCATAAAATAGACAAAAACTCCGCCGCTTACAAATAAAATGCCGTCTTCTGCATTGAAATGAACGTCTTTAATCCACGAATAATCAAATATTGATTTGGCTATACACGTATTCCGGGGGCCTTCGGGAATTATTTTCTTTCTTAGCGTAATAACATCGATCAGATCGATATCGTACCACCGGATGGTGCCGTTATCTACACGGGAGAAAGCGGTATCAAAGCCCGCGCCGATATTAACCACGGTTGCATTGGGGTGTTCCTGCACAAACCGTTTAATAACCGCGTCGATTTTCCGGCATCGAATGATATAACATAAGCCGCCGTATTCGCCGAACGCTTTTTCAATTTCGCTAAAGTTATAATCCAAGTCATTGATGATGCGGATAGACTCCTTATCGTCAAGGATTTCAGGGTAAAGCCTGCTGAAAACAGCCCTGCCCCACAGGGGAAGCAGCGCGGTTTTTTGTACGCCTTGGAGATCCGGTATTTTTAATTTTTTTGAATTCATAGTATGCCTTCTTTATTGTTTCAATCCGCACGCCCGCCTGAAGCGCTGCGGCGCTCTGCGGCGGGGATTTTTTATTAAATTTTTTGAAATAGGCGTTCTTAAAACGGCTGTTTTGAAACGCCTATTTCAATCCGCTATCGCAAAGATATGGAGGGCGCAGCCCATTATGGCGTAATTACGCAATCACAACGTGCTGAATTTCTCCCCACGGACCGAGCTTTCCCCGCTCGTTTTGCCAGCGGGTAACGCAGGACAGGAATTTTCCTTCCGCTTCCGGCGGCAACTCCAGCGTCCACGGCGAGCGGGTCATCAGGCAGGTATCTTTCAATGCGGCGTAGTCCATTACCTTTTCAGGACCCCACGTATAATTCAGCAGGCAGCCGTTATCGCCGTAGGGTATGGCTCGGCTTTTCGGCGTACTCTCGTCCTGAAAGTAGATTTCCACTTCAAAGCCGCCCAAAGGCTTGAGTTTCGTGATCAACGCTCTGGTTTTGGGTTTTCCGATGGGCGAGTAGGTCTTGTCCCCGTTGGGCAGGTTCATGGCCGTGCGGTCTTCGTTGGTTACCGGGTCAAACATGAGGTATTGGGCGATAAATTGACTGACAAATCCCTCTGCCGCTTTGCGCGCATCGTTTTTAACCTCGGTATCCACGGGGGTATGCGGCCCCTGGGTCTTGACGTACGCTGCGTGCCAGGCCGCGGTATGCGCTTTCAGCGCGGTTACTTTCTCCGCGGGTATGTGGGTCCATACGCCGCTCGTAACCTTATCGTCTACATAACCGGTCAGATTGACCAGCCAGCCGTCAAAATCGGCGTCCCGCCTAGGGATAACGCCTTTACTTCTACGTACCATAGTTTTCTCCTTCTCACATACATAGTGAGTGTAGAGATATTGTAAATCTTTTGAAGGTTTTCGTCTATGGCTCGTAACCAATTCCGCGCGACTGGGAACTAATTCCGCGGAGCGCGTAAGTAATTCCGCGCGGCCCGGAACTACTTCCGCATGGCCCGGAAGTAATTCCATCTTCCCGTACCAATGCGGCAGCCTCCGCTCTGCCGCTTACATTCGCCGCCGTCGTACTTACGCCGTGCGCCATTCCGCCGTATGCGTCTACCCCGATATGCGCCTTCATCCCGAAATGTCGTTCCTTCCCTCCAGCGCTCCTTTTTCCGCGGGCTGTTTCACGCTAGGGTACACGCCGGTTTCCACACCTTTGAGGCATAGTCCGTCGCTTGCACCCATGCTCACGCCGGCGGATGAGCGCATTAAGCAGGTCCGATTATCTTCGGCGGCAGTTCCTCTTTTATGTGTCTTTACCTTTCTCTCCTTTAGCGGAAACGCGCCCTAGTCAGCCTCTTGAAATTGATCTGTTCCAATACCCGACCTATTCATCCTTTTCTTTTTCCTCTGAATCGCAGCGGCGAGAGGCAGATGCCAAGCGTTTGTAAAAAAGATACGCAAGTATCCCCCGTATACCCCTTTACAGGGTTCGACGGTTCGGGTTTCCGACATAGGCGGCGCCCGGCCCTGGACCTATATCCGGCTGAATACGGTGCAGCCGCCGGTACGCACGTATACCGAGTGAAGGAGGGATGACGCCGCCTAGACCGCTTCCAGCCTAGAACCGGCGGCGGCTCCTACTCGGGGGCAACGCGGCGTACATGCCGGCCGGCATGTACGCCGCAGATTGGGGGGCGGCGGAAGCCCCGCATAAGCCCGTGAAACGGGCGACGGGGCTGGAGACAGGGGGGGCGCGCCGGACAGGCCCCTATATGCGGACCGAGGCATGGAAACAGCGCCCCCCTTATAAATAAACCCGCGCTTCCCTCCGATTATGAGTAGAGTTATACGTCAGGGGATACTTGCGAAAAGGTATAACGAATTTATAATTGGTATTTTTTCGTTTCTTATGTTATTTATTTTATAATGCTATATTTTATAATAAGAGATACAGAGTACGAAAACCCAATATGAGAATAGCGGATCTGTTTATCATTACCGGTCTCCTCCTTTTCTGGTACGGCATAGTACCGTCGGTTGGTACGTTTATACAGCGCTACCACAGAAAAGTCTTCCGGCGGCAGTTCATGGCGGTACTGCACAAACCCCTTCTGGACTATGAAACATGGCGTTCGCTTGAGCGGGGAAGCGCCAACCGCGCGGTGTTCCGTTTTTTGGGGAAAATTGAATCCGTGTCCGAAACAATGCTTTGGATCAAGAACGATTCCTTACTGATCCCTCTTGCGCTACGGGATACACAGGTTTTCTTTGTCAATAACGCCAATTTGCAGCGTATCGTAAGCCGCAGGTATCCCGAGCTTTTTGAAGAGACAAAAATCTTTGTGGCAGGAGAAATTATTCGACAGGATGGGCGGCGAATTTTCGCCTCAACCAAGAAAAATCCGCTTATTACCCTTCTGTACGATAGGGAAAAGGAAGACCTTGTTACGCGGATCATAGGCGCAAGCAGAAACAAGAATGATTACTGGAACCCCGTTACGCCGTATTCCATCATCATGGGGGTATTCTCCCTCATACTCGTGGCGGTTTTCTTTCTCCAGCGTCCCGCGTTCCGGTTCACGGCCATAACCGCGTTTGCGGCGGTATTCATACCGATTTTCCCCTTTCTTCCGCCCGGCGTTCTGCTTACCTCCATAAGCCGCTTCCTACGGAAACAATCCGAAACCGCGAGTATACGATCAGATATACTCATGATACGGGAGCCGCAAGAACGAAAACAGGCGCGCCGCTACTCCGTGAAAGCCGTCATCTATGAAGTATGCGCGCTGATCGTCCTCATCATCGGCATCGGGGCAAACGTTTTTTTTGCCGGCGCAATAGCGCTGCTTTTTATCAGACAATTCTGATCGGCGCACGGCTGCCGCCAAACCGCGTCCGCTAACCGCGCTTATTGCAGATCGAGGCGGTACCTCGTTACGGCCGGCTTAAACGACGAACGGTAAAGAAAGCGGGAAAAACCTTCAAACTCAACGGGCAGGTCTATGTACACCTTTGATACATGCTCCTGTCCATGATTTTTCAGGAGTCGGGAACACAGTTCCGAACCAATACCCAGCCCCCTGTATTCGGGGCGGACTTCAAGATTGCATATATAGAGCAGGGTTTCCTTCCGCTTAACGCCGATAAAGCCCGCGAATTCGTGATTTGCGGTCTCGGCCACAAATACGGGGTCCCCCAAATCGTGCGGCTTTTCTGTGCAGCATGCCGCGTGTAGGGTTTTTACCGCCTCGCTATCATTTGCCGCGTACGCGCGGAAGATGAAATCTTCTAGAAACAGGTCTTCGATTTCATCTGGTTCTTCGCCGATTTTTTCCATATTCCAGCTTTCCCGAAGCGCGTTGTACCATAGCAGAACCGTACGCCGCATTCTTCTTTGTTTGAAGGCAAACCAGTGTTTTTCCGCATCGGGAAACTCGCTCAACACCCGTTTGAACGCACGAAACACGCCCCTTCCCTGCTCAAGGCTCGAGTGCAAGGCGTCTCGTACCGGTGGGTTACGGAAACCGGCGGCAAAACATTCCATTAAGCGGAAGCCGTCGGCCGGCTTCCATTCGGGAATGGCGATGTACCGACTGCCGCCTGCCTCGTACGGCGCGGCGCCGTTCGACGGCTGCCGCGCACTGTCGTTTTTGTTCAGAAGCAACGAATTTTCAGTATCCAACAGGAACTCCGCGTTTTGATTTTCCATACAAAAGAGTATATCTGCGGTCAATGCCGGGGTTAATTCAAAATACAACGGTATACCTCCTAAAAACGCCGCATGGGAAACGGCAGTACGCTGTCTATGCTGGAGCGGCCGGCAAGGCTCATGATAAGCCTATCTACGCCTATTGCAACGCCCGAACAACGGGGGTACTTTCCCTTACGCGGGGAGAACACTTTCCAATAATGCGGATCAACGGCATGGGGCACGAGCGCATATTCCGATTTGAGCGCGGCTTCCTCTTCAAAAAAAGCGCGTACCTTTTCCGGATTGGTTTCCTCGGAATAACAATTCGCAAGCTCCATGCCGCGTATGTATAGTTCCCAGCGTTCTACGGTTAGTCCGTCCGCGTTTTTCTTTGCCAAACACGGCACAAACGCCGGATAATCCATCAGTACGACCGGTTTGTCGCGGGGAAGATTCGGTTCAATCGTATGCACGAAGATCAGATCGTACAGGGCGGCTATTCTTGTGTTTGGGGGCGGGTTCAAACCGAGCGTGCGCGCTTCAATTTCCAGCCTGCCTTTTTCGGCCGCGGAGAAAAGGCTAAAACCCGCGAACGTTCTGAACGCGTCTTCGATGGTAAGGCGCAAAAAAGGCGGCCTAATACTTTTCCGTGCGGTCGAAGGCAAGAGCGTTGCGAGAAGCGCTTCGGTTATGTCAAGGGAATCTTCATAGCCCGCGTCCATCGTATAGTATTCCAGCATGGTAAATTCAGGACTATGCAGCCGCCCCGTCGATTCGCCGTTACGGAAGCATTTCCCAATCTGGTACATATCCACGCGGTGATCGGCAATGAGGCGTTTCATCCAGATTTCAGGCGAAGGCGTCAGAAAATACGGCTGCTTTTTCGGCGGTTCAGTTAGTTCGGGGCGTATGTATGCGGTTTCAAACACTTCAAGACACGATTCGGGTATGAGGTTACGCGCGAGAACCGGCGTGTCCGTCTCCAGATAGTTCCGTTCATCAAAAAATCGGCGTATTTTTCTAATAATATGCGCGCGTTCCCGCAGTAATTCTAAATCCACCTGTGGTTCCTACCGGTATGCCGGATGTGCGCCGCTTGTATAGGGTATATTCGGCATAGTGAACGAATTGCAGAAATTATCGCCCTATATACCGTATTCAGCGCAGTATTGTACGTTTTTTTCGGGTTCGGTGTTTTCATGGGTTCCATCTTTACCGAATAACGGGAATGAAAGACGTCAGCCCTCCCACCGAAGGCTTTCCGTCTGTACGTTTTCATACATGCTTTTGAATTCTTCCGTGACGGACATAAAAATATCGACGAGCGTAGGATCAAAATGGGTGCCTTTCCCTTCTTTGATGATGGAGACGGCTTTTTCATGGGAAAAACTTCCCTTGTATGGGCGCGGTGAAAGGAGCGCGTCATATACGTCCGCTACAGCCATCAACCGCCCCTGAAGCGGGATGTCTTGACCGTTAAGCCCCAACGGATAGCCGCTTCCGTCCCACTTTTCATGGTGAAAACCGGCAAAGAT
>JAITAN010000117.1 GCA_031284105.1 Treponema sp.
GAGACGCCTCGCTGTCCGTGAACGCAGCGTACAGGCGCTTGGGGCGGAGTTTTACCCTGATACGGCGTAAAACCTCGTTTACCTGATTGATGATTGCCATAGCAACCTCCTTAAAGAGAAATAATGAGAAAAAATGAGAAAAAAATAGAAAAAATGGAAAAGGAAAAAGAACCGCAGGCTTTGAAGGATCAAAACCGGAATATGAAGCCCTTTTAAGACCGCGCGGGAGCGTGGGCCAAACAATACGGGGACTCTTACGGCCGCCGTATCAAAATGATACAACCGGCTTATCGTGAGAAATACCGGTATGCGCTCGGCGCGGTACGTATTCAGACTTATATTCATGCGAAAGAGTATACATAGTGAAAGAAAATATGTCAAGCTATACCGATACGTTTTTAACGTTTTTTGGGCGTTTTTCAGGAACGCGGGAGAAGCGGCAAGAAAGGGCGGTGAGAGAAACGTATAAAAAAGTAAGGAAAGGCGCGCGTAAAGCGGCGTGTACTGAGAGGCGCGGACGCTTACAAAGCGCCCGTCCCGCGGAACCGGTTCGTAAAGGAAAACTGCGGGGGCGGGGGCCGCCGCTATTATGGCATATAGACGATATATACATACTTTTTACCCCTTCTGCGCCCGCGCGTGCTCCAGCGTTGCGCCGGGAATAGGCGGGAAGCCGTAAGCGCCTTAGAGCGGGCCGGAAACCCGCGGGCGAACCCGCAAAACGGGCCGCCGGTGCGTTACGCGGCCAAGCGCGCCTTTGCCTTCTTTATAATAGACGCGGGGTACGTATCCCGTGTTAAGCGCACAAAAAGCCTTCCCGTCGGCAAGCCCGTCATGCGGCATATCTTTTCGTGAAAAATAAACGCCGCGGCCCGGCGCATTGCCGCGGAAAGGAGCCGCATCAGGGCGCCTAATTTCACGGCATTGTATTTGCGCCCCTGTTAAAACGATTTCCGGTCTGCCGGAAGCTGCCGGCGAAAGAACCTGACCCGATTCATGGCCGCCGAAAAAACTGCTCCCGCGCCGTTTGATTAACAAGCCCATAGCGCTGCGGCCTCAACGCCGTTTTTGTACCATCGGGGAAAAATCTTTCAAATGGTACCGTTATGATCAGGCAGGCAGTGTAACCTCCACACGCGTGTTTTCAAACCTTTTATGTATCGGGAATACGGATATAAAGAGACGCTGCCATATAACGCGCCTTAACAAATGCCCTGCCCGCCTACGAATGAGTGCCGTTCACATTCGGGCCGCCCGGTAGTCCGTGCGGTTTTAGCCGCGTTCCGGCATAACCTGCCCATTACGCTTCGGCTTTCAGCCGCCGGTTCATGATAAAATAACGCATCGCTTTTTTACCGGCCTCAAACGCAATATCGTCAAGGTTAATTTCATCGGGACCGATAAACCGGATGCCGCGGGACTCTTTCGTATCAAGCGTGAGATCGGATAGGGTCAATTCCGGCGCGGAAGCCGTGAAATAGAGATCGCAGGTATGGTACACAATACCTTTATACGGATATATATTGGGAAAAGAAGCCATAAACCGTAGGTTTTCACCCGGATCCCAGCCGATTTCTTCGATACATTCCCGCCGCGCCCCTTCAACGGCTCCCTCGCCCGGGTTCACAAAACCTCCGGGAAAGCCCAGCTTATCCTTTCCCGGCTCTTTTCCGCGTACTTCAAATAGAATGCCTTCCTTGCCGCTGATGATGCACGCGGTCGCGGCCGCAACATTTTGAAAAAACGTAAACCCGCAAGTATCGCAGGAGAACCGCTGCCCCGTATATGCTATCTTTGTAGAGGCGCACTGTGGACAATACGTAAACATGTATATAGTATAGTAGAAACAGCGGCGCGGCGCAAGGGAACTGGAAAACGGGTCCGGTGTTTCTCAAACTGGACATGCTTTTTAATATGTGCTACCATAATCACCATGTGCGGTAAAGCGATAGATTGCCTCAAATGTTCCCATTTTAAGATAACATGGGACCCTGCATTCCCCCGCGCTTGCCTCCTGTTCGGCATAAAATCGCGAAATATGCCGTGTATGGATGTTTTTCAGGCAACGGGACGCCGGTGTCCTTCTTTTCACGAATGCGCGAAACAAGACCGTGCCGAAGAAGGGGAGGGCGGCCCTCCTCGGCTCTGATCCGGCTACGCGGATTGTCAGAAAAGGCGCGGTTCAAGACACGCGGGGTTTTGGCGCCCGCGTCCTGCCGGTTTTTCCACGCTATCATGGAAGCGCATATTTTTATGCCCAGCCGGAGCGGACTTTCGGCTGGGCGCCCCCTGCCGTACGTGGGCATTACGGGGCTGCGGCGTATCTGCTATCGTGAAAATATGTGCTGAATGGGAAAATAGTATATAATTTTCCCAGAAAATTCAAATTTCGCTTGACTTTTTTTTCAAAGTTAAGTAAACTTCTACTTCATTATGAAACGGGAGTTTTAGTTCATGCCAACAATTAACCAGTTAGTTCGTTTTGGACGGCAGCAAGTTTCTTCTAAGACGAAGTCGCCGGCGCTTCAGTCTTGTCCCCAGAAGCGGGGGGTATGTACTCGCGTAATGGTAACGACGCCCAAAAAGCCGAATTCCGCGCAACGGAAGGTTGCTCGTGTGCGTCTTTCTCATGGAACCGAAGTAACCGCTTATATTCCGGGGGAAGGACATAATTTGCAGGAACATTCGGTTGTTCTTGTACGCGGTGGACGTGTCAAGGATCTTCCCGGTGTGCGTTATCATATTATCCGCGGCGCAAAAGATACTCTTGGCGTAGAGGGACGCAGGCGCGGACGGTCGAAATATGGCACTAAGAAACCTAAGGCGTAGGAAGTAGAGAAATGGGACGGAAAAAGAAGACCATTGATCGGGGAATTGCGCCTGATCCTAAATACAATAGCGTTGTTGTTTCAAAATTTGTAAATCGTATGATGTGGCAGGGTAAACGTTCTGTCGGACTTCGTATTATTGATAACGCTTTTGCTGAAATTCGCAAAAAAATGAATGAAGAACCACTTGACATTTTTTTGAAAGCTGTGGATAATGTAAAACCTCGCCTTGAAGTAAAATCTCGTAGGGTTGGCGGTGCAACCTATCAGGTGCCCGTTGAAATTCGTGAAACCCGCCGGGAAGCGCTTGCGATGCGTTGGATTATCAACGCTGCTCGATCGAGAAATGGGCGGGCTATGGGCGATCGTCTTGCATCCGAATTGATTGATGCGTTCAACAATACGGGAACTGCGATAAAGAAGCGAGACGATACTTTTAAGATGGCGGAAGCTAATAAGGCTTTTGCTCATTATAAATGGTGATTTTACCAATCCAAACCGATCGTTATTGAGACGAGACAGGTGGAGCGGAGCTACTTTAGAAAGTTCCTGCTGTTTCTTGTCTTTGTCTTCAATTATATTGTTTTGGTTGTAAAGTCTATAATTTGGTAATTATCAGTCCGTTTTTTATAGGATTGAAAGAATAAACAGTGCGTCCTGAAAAAATAAAGGAGGATATGCATGGCGAAAGATAAGTTCAATAGAACAAAGATGCACATGAATGTAGGTACAATTGGACATGTGGATCATGGAAAGACGACTCTTTCAGCGGCAATTACAATGTATTGCGCCAAGAAGTATGGTGATAAGTTGATGAAATTTGACGACATTGATAATGCGCCTGAGGAAAAAGAGCGTGGTATCACTATTAACACCAGACACTTGGAATATCAGTCGGATAAGCGTCACTATGCGCATATCGACTGTCCCGGGCACGCGGACTACATAAAGAACATGATTACAGGCGCTGCCCAGATGGACGGGGCCGTATTGGTAGTGTCGGCACCCGATTCGGTTATGCCTCAAACCCGTGAGCATATTATTCTTGCCCGGCAGGTAGGCGTTCCTAACATCATCGTATTCCTGAACAAAGTTGACCTTGTTGACGATCCCGAACTTATTGAGCTTGTTGAAGAAGAGATTAAAGATGTTCTTACGGATAATGGTTTCCCGGGTGATAAGATTCCGATCATTAAAGGTTCGGCGTTTCTGGCGATGACAGAGCTTCTTGAGGGCAAAGAGAGTGATAACTCCCAATGTATCGAAGAACTGCTTACGACTATGGATAAATATTTCCCTGATCCTGTGCGCGATGATGCGAAGCCCTTCCTTATGCCGATTGAAGATGTGTTTACTATTTCAGGGCGCGGTACTGTCGTTACCGGCAAAGTTGAACGCGGTGTTATCAATCTCAACGAAGAAGTTGAAATTGTTGGTATTAGGCCTACTAAAAAGACTGTTGCGACCGGGTTGGAAATGTTTAATAAATTGCTTGATTCCGCACAGGCAGGAGACAATGTTGGAGCGCTTCTCCGTGGCGTTGATAAGAAAGAAGTCGAGCGTGGGCAAGTGCTTGCAAAGCCCGCTACTATTACCCCTCACTTTAAGTTTAAGGGACAGATCGTTTGTCTTTCTAAAGAGGAAGGTGGACGCCACAGTCCATTCTTCACCGGTTATCGCCCGCAGTTCTATTTCCGCACTACCGATATTACCGGTACCGTAACGCTCCCCGGTGAAGCAAAACCCGGCGAGAAAATGGTTATGCCCGGTGATAATACCGAGATTATCGGCGAGTTGATTCATCCCATAGCGATGGAAAAAAACCTCCGTTTCGCAATTCGCGAGGGTGGAAAAACCGTTGCTTCCGGTCAAGTAACGGAAATTCTCGAATAAGTTGTATGCGCTTGAGTCTCTGTCGGGTGCATTCGGTGCGGATGCTGTTCCGCGAGAGGCTTGAATTCTTGGAGGAATAATGACTGATGAACGAATTCGCGTAAAATTACGCGGTTTCGATGTAGAGCTTATTGATCAAAGCGCGCGATCTATTGTACAGGCTGTTCAAAGGGCAGGAGCCAAAGTAACGGGACCGATTCCGCTTCCGACAAGTATAGATAAGGTAACGGTTCTCCGCTCTCCGCATGTGAATAAAAAATCACGGGAGCAGTTCGAGATGCGGACGCATAAGCGTTTGATCGATATAATTAATCCTTCTCCTGAAGTAATGGAAGCGCTTATGAAACTGGAACTTCCTGCCGGTGTGGATGTTGGAATAAAACAGTAACGGTTGTGTATTTGTACTCTACTGGAGAGTAAAAACTGAACACCGTTGGATGGAGTTAAGCATGTTAGGGCTTATGGCAAGAAAAGTAGGTATGACACAGGTTTTTGATGATACGGGTAATCTTGTTCCGGTAACGGTGTTGTGTATCGACCCGAATGTGGTCATTGCTCAGAAAAATAAAGAAAAAGATGGGTATAACGCGGTTGTACTCGGCGTTGATGATAAGAAAAAAAATCTGATAACAAAACCCTATGCGGGTCAATTTCCTGACAATATAACGCCGAAGAAACACATTAGAGAGGTGCGCGATTTTGAAAAAGAAGTAGCTGTCGGGGATTTGCTGGGGGTAGAGCTTTTTGAAGGCTGCCGTTATGTAGACGTTACCGGTATTTCAAAAGGCAAAGGTTTCCAGGGTGTTATGAAGCGATGGGGATTTCGTGGCGGACATCGTTCTCATGGTTCTAAGTTTCACCGTGAGCCCGGCTCGACGGGGCAATCAACTTATCCGGCTAGAACTTTTAAGAATGTTAAACTACCCGGACGCATGGGGCGGGAGAAGACAACGGTATTGAGCCAAAAGGTAGTTAAGATCGATACCGAGAAACATTTGCTGTTGATTCGTGGTGCCGTTCCTGGTGTTAATAAGAGGCTGGTGCTTGTCAGAGCGGCAGTGAAGCGGTAGCGTACCAAAATGAGGGAATAATGAACAGAGTTGTATATTCAATAGATGGTAAAGATGTTCGGAGTATTGAGTTGGATGACGCGGTCTTCGGGCTTCTAGTAAATGAAGATATTATCTGGTACGCGATACACAATGAGCTTGCCAATAAGCGGCTAGGTAGTGCGTGTACCAAAGACCGTGGCGAGGTTCATGGTTCAAATGCGAAACCCTATAAACAGAAGGGAACGGGGCGTGCACGGCGCGGTGATAAGAAGTCTCCTATTGTGGTAGGAGGAGGTGTTGTTTTTGGACCGAAACCCAGAGATTATTCCTATGCAATGCCGAAAAAGGCAAAGCGGCTCGCTCTTAAGACTATTTTGAGTTTGAAAGCTCAGTCAGATATGCTGAAAGTTGTGGAAGATTTCTCTATTGTATCTGGAAAAACCAAAGACTTGCTTAAAATCCTTACGAATTTTACTGCAGGAGAGCGGACGGTGATTGTATTGAAAGATGACGATCCGTTTGTGAAACGCGCGGCGGCAAATATCCCGTGGCTTATGTATCTGTCATATAACCGGCTTAACGCTCACGATCTTTTTTATGCGCGTAATGTTATCGCACTTGAAACTGCGGTGAAAAACCTCAATGGTTTTTATAGACAGAAAGAAGTTGAAGCATGATTAGGTCTGAAAATATCCTTATTGAGCCTGTGCTTTCCGAAAAAGCAAACCTTTTGCGTGAAGAGGGAAAGTACGTATTTAAGGTCGATTTGCGCGCAAATAAGCTGCAAATAAAAGAGGCTGTTGCCACATTGTTTAATGTTCACCCCATTTCATGTAATGTTATGGTAGTAGGCGGTAAACCGAAGCGACAGCGGGGCAGACCGGGAAGAACGGCAATGTGGAAGAAAGCGATTGTCCGCCTGCCGGAAGGTGAAAAAATCAGCCTGTTTGAAGGTGTGTAAGATTATAGTAGGGAAGAAATATGGGTATTAAGACATATAAACCTATAACTGCGGGAATGAGGCAGTTGATTAGTTTGGATTTTTCCGAACTTTCCCAAAATAATGTGCCTGAGAAATCTCTTACATCAGGAAGGAAAGAACGAGCTGGACGGGATTCTTTCGGCCGTATTAGCGTCAGGCACAAGGGTGGCGGACACAAGCGTTTGTACCGTGATATTGATTTCAAGCGGGACAAGATCGGCATTTCCGGTAAAGTAGCTACCGTTGAGTATGATCCAAATCGCAGCGCTAATATCGCTTTGATTAAATATAGAGACGGAGAAAAGCGCTACATTATTGCGCCGAAAGGTCTGGTGATCGGAACGACTGTGTTAAGCGGACCCGATGCACCCATTAGCGATGGTAATGCGCTTCCACTTGAAAATATCCCACTTGGTTTTACGGTTCACAATATTGAGCTCACACTCGGTAAAGGTGGTCAGATGTCCCGTTCAGCAGGTGCTGGCGCACTTGTTGCTGCAAAAGAAGGTGACTATGTTACGCTCAAGCTACCCTCTGGCGAGATGCGTATGGTGTTCAAGAAGTGTTACGCTACCATCGGTACGGTTGGTAATGAAGACCGCATGAACACTCATCTTGGTAAAGCTGGACGTAAAAGGTGGCTTGGCGTTCGTCCTACTGTTCGTGGTATGGCGATGAACCCGGTTGATCATCCGCACGGCGGTGGTGAAGGAAAGAGTAAGGGTATTCATCCGGTTACCCCGTGGGGGCAGCCGACTAAGGGCTATAAAACACGAAAAAAACATAAGCCTTCCTCCCGGTTTATTGTAAGTCATGGGAAGAAGAAGTAGGAGTAAAGCGTGTCTAGGTCAATTAAGAAGGGTCCTTTTATTGAAAAGAGCCTTTACAAGAAAGTGTTGGGGATGAGTAAAGCGAGGGATAGAAAGATGATAAAGACCTATTCCCGTTGTTCTACAATCATCCCTGAAATGGTGGGTGGAACTATTTCGGTCTATAATGGTAAAGCATGGATTCCAGTGTACATTACGGAAAACCTTGTTGGACATAAGTTAGGCGAATTCGCTCCTACGCGGATTTTTCGAGGCCACGCGGGATCCGATAAAAAGGCTGGTAAGTAATGGGCAAACAGAAAAAGGAGCCGCCCAAAGGCGGATATAAGGCAATCAGCAAGTACCTCATCGGTTCGCCTTACAAGATCCGTCCGGTAGCTAACCTCATAAGGCGTAAGCCGTATCCTGAAGCTGTATCTATTCTTGAGAATATGCCACATAAAGGTGCGGGTTTTATCGAAAAAACCGTAAAATCGGCGGCTTCAAATGCGCTTTTTCAAAACAAAAAGCTTGAAGAAGATATGCTTTATGTAAAAGAGGTGTTCATTGATGAGGGACCACGTCTCAAAAGAGTGTGGTTTCGTGCAAGGGGAAGGGCAGATATGCTTTTGAAGAGAATGTGCCATATTACCGTGGTTGTTGATGAAATTGAAAAGGCGGGAAACTAGTATGGGACAAAAAGTTAATCCGATAGGATTGCGTATCGGTATCAATAAGACGTGGGCTTCGCGTTGGTACGTTGATCCGAAAGAATACGCTGATACCTTGCACGAGGATATTAAACTCCGTAAGGTGATCATGGATATGCCTGAAACTAAGGGGGCCGATATTGCCGAACTTGAAATCATTAGGCACCCGCAGCGGATTACGGTAACGATTCATACATCTCGTCCGGGTGTCATCATTGGGGTGAAGGGCGCGAATATTGAAAAGATTAGTAATGATCTCCAGAAGCATGTTACTAAAAAAATACAGATCAAGATAAAAGAAGTCCGTAACGCGGAGAACAATGCCCAAATTGTGGCTCACAATATAGCGAGGCAGCTTGTGGCGCGTTCCTCTTTCAGGAGAACTATGAAGAAAGCTATCGGTGATGCAATGAAGAAAGGCAACGCACAGGGCATTAAAGTGAGGCTTTCGGGTAGGCTTGGTGGTGCGGAAATGTCCCGTACCGAAGAGACAAAAGAAGGACGTATTCCGCTTCACACTCTGCGGGCGGACATTGACTATGGTTTTGATGAGGCTCATACTACCTTTGGTTCCATCGGCGTAAAAGTGTGGATTTACAACGGTATGAAATATGGTAAAGAACAAAAAGAAGATGCGGGTGTGCTTGTAAAAACAACAAAACGCAGAGAGCGCGTTTCGCATAAGGAGAATTAGATGTTGAGTCCCAAACGTGTAAAATTCCGTAAGGTCCAGCGTGGCAGGATTCCGGGAGTAGCTACTCGCGGTAATACTGTGGCGTTTGGCGATTATGGACTTGTCGCAATGGAGCCGCTGTGGATAACTAATAGGCAGATAGAGGCTGCCCGTATTGCGATGAATCGCCATATCAAACGTGGAGGTAAGTTGTGGATACGTATCTTTCCTGATAAACCATATACTAAAAAACCAGCAGAAACGCGTATGGGTAAAGGAAAAGGAGCGCCTGAATACTGGGTGGCGGTAGTGAAACCTGGTACCGTTATGTTTGAACTTGGCGGTATCGATAAGGAACTTGCAGAACGAGCGATGGATTTAGCGAGTGCAAAACTTCCGATAAAAACTAAGTTTGTTGTTCGTTCTGATTATGAATTGGGTGTGTGAGGTACAGAGTTATGAAGAATACTTTCAAAAATTTGACGTCGCCCGAACTTAAAGCGAAATTAGGTGAACTTAAAAAGAAATATATGGAATTCCGTTTCCAGATGGTGATAGGACATGTGGATAATCCGCTTCAAAAGCGGACGTT
>JAITAN010000049.1 GCA_031284105.1 Treponema sp.
TGAATGCATAAACTCTCTTCTCGAAGCATCGGATCAGGTCGGGGGTGACCGGAGGCTCGAGTCCGTTGAAAAGGTCGGAGAATGCCTCGTGGACCGTCAGGCGGAACCGCTCACTGAACGCCTCACAGATCACTCGGACGGTTTCCGCCACAAATCCCGTATCGTAAAAGTAAACATACAGCAAAAGGGCGCGAAAACCGCCGAGAGTGTTCGCGGCGGGGGAGGCCACGCGCTTGAGGACCATCCCGAAGATCGGGCGGCAGCTTGCGAAGATATCTGCAAACGCCTCACTCGATTGTGCGAAGCCCAGCAATGGCTCGAACACCGCCCATGAGCTTTTGCAGAGCTGCGCCGCGTGCTCTTCAGTACGTTCTGCGTGACGGAGCACATTCTCAACGTATGCTATGAGCGGGAAAATGCGCTCACGCACCTGGAGAAATGGGAGCCCGACGAGATCGATGATCGCGGCGAATCCCTGAAGGATGTTGCTGTGCGCCTTCCAGTTGAGCTGCTCGAGATCAACCGCCCCGAGCAGGTCGTAGAAGTGGTCGGTCATTCGGGAAAACGAGTCGTCTCGGTAATGCTTCATGACCCCGAAGTTGACCGTTTTGGCCCCGAGGTAGCGCCTCATAAACTTGAAGAGCGGCTTCGGGTGAGCACCGCCAGCGACGCGGATGGCGTCAAGGATCACGACCGCTCCACGAAACAAGCGGATGGGCAGCCCGGTGACGCGCTTCTGGACGAGGAGGAGCTCTCCCCAAACCGTGCAGACGGCCGCAACGACCGGCGCCTCCCGAGCATACCCGCCGGCGATGAGGCGCCGTCTTTAGACAATGAGGCGCTATCTTTAGATAATGGCGCGCCGTCTTTAGGCGATGAGGCTCCGTCTTTAGGCGCGGCGAAAAACGGGGCGGCGCGCGCGCCGGTTTACGCGCGGAGTCCGTAACAAAGACGTTGCCCGCGTATGCGGATAAACATATACACTGCCGGCTTAAGCACGCGAAGGAGTTTTTATGAGCAAGAACCTATTTTTTGTGCACTGTCGGTAAGTCTACCGGCATCGGTTCCGGCCGGGTGCGATAACCCGAATTCATTGTTTAACGGCCGTGATGATGGGCAAAAGACGCTCATCATCGAGATATACCGGCAAACGTACGCGTGAATGCGGCTAATCCCAAGTCGAGCCAAAGCAGGCCGCCGGATCCTACCGGCGCGGGGCTATTGCCCGATCTTTACGAGGCGGTATTCAGAAAAGACTCGGACTACTAGCGGGGGAGGCGCGGGGCGCGGCAAGCGGCGCGGCAGACGAGCCGCCCGCGTCCGGCCGGGTCATCATCGCGCCGGGGAGCCGCATCAAGATCGCCGGGGACGGGAGCGCGCGGAAGGTACCGGGGAACCTCATCGGGAACAACCCTTCCCGACTGCCGGCGCAGCTTCCCGCGATGATCGCCGGAGCGTACCGCGTGCGGGTGATCGCACGGTATGCTTCAGAGGGTTCTCTCTTAAAAGAGCCGCGTCAACCGGCTCGCGAAGCGGAACTTCCGGTTTCATGATCCGTAAGCGGCGACCCGCGCGCGCTCCCGCGTTTCCGCCTTGCGGGGTATGCGGGCGCTTCGCATGGCCATACGAGAGCATCACGCGGGTATATGCACGCGGATCGCATCGGTATATATGCGAGAAAGGCGCGCCGCCCGGAGCGTTGAGGGCGCATAGGCGGAGCGGGTGCGGATGATACGGAAAGAAGGGCGGCGCGTAAAAAACGCTACGCTCACATCGTGTTCCGCGAAGCCCTCGGCATCCGCGGCCGCCTTGACGCTCCATAACCTTTCAGGCGAAATATACCCCGTATTAGGGCGTATATACGAAAGCGCGCGTATATGCCGCAGCTCTGCGAAATACCGCCTAACGTTTCTGAAATTGTAAATAAAATAACCATTCGGAAAATCTTGAAATATTGACAAAGTATTTTTTGTGATAAAATAGTCTTTGCATAAGGAGGGGATAAAATAATATATGGAAATCAAAAACAGGTATTTAACCGGCATTGAAAAAATTGTGGAAATATATAAAGATGTTGTCGAAAATATGCTTGCCGATAATATAGTACGACGGGATGAATCGTATCCGAACAAAAATACGGTACGGAAGACATAATAAAAGGCCAACTGTATGCATGAATAATAAATAATGAACTTGCATCTGTTTTTGTCTTAAACGAAGAATTTAATAAAGAATATGTAGAAGCGCAATGGGAATACGAGAATGATAAGTTTATAATTCTACGCCGAATTTGCGTAAAGGTAAAATATCAAAATAAAGGCATAGGAACAAAAACGACGGAAATGATAGAAGAAGCAGGTTGGAAGAAAGGGCTGTTTTATATTTTTGAGAAAGTAATACGGAAAAGAACACATAAAAAAGGGAGGATGTTTCGCAAACAGGTCTGTATATGTTCCGGGCATTCGCCCCTCCAGGGTTTAGCCGGCTAGGTCGGGCCGCTGCGCTTTGTTCCCGCGCTTCTTTCACCCGTATTCCCGCCGGGACGTTGTTATACACAATTGTTTTTGATACTTCTCCGGGAAATATATTGACAAAAGATAATTACATGGATATAATTTCTTGTATATTTCATGATGGGAAAAGACAAATGAATTTACCGGATAATAATACATTGAAAATATTGGAAGAAAGAAAGAATTATCTCATAACTAAAAAAGACGCTAATGTTAAGAGTTATATACCGGCGGAAATAGGAGCGCTTGATAGAGCCATGAATCTTATCAAATTGGTTCACGAAAAAATTCCAGACGAAATATTGAAAAAAATAATAACAGAAAGCGAACCGGTAACTAAAACTAATGGTGAAGAACATGACGACAATGCGAAATATGACGTCTTGTACTCATACGAAAAGGAAATAGCGAAAGATTTGAAATTGGACATATCATTCATAAAATATAAGGATGATAAACATGTAATTCTGGCGTTAAAAAAATATAAAAGGAATTTATTAAAATGGGCATATCAAGGGAAAGTGAGAACAACGCTAGAAATTCTTGAAGAAATACTAGAGAAATCAAAAGAAATATAAATAATAAAAGCAAAAACAACTGCGCTTAACCCTGCGGCAAAGATGCCGGATTAGGCGTAGCAAAAACTGCTGCGAAGCGCCTGTCATGGACGATTGGCGGACTTCTTTCTATTTTTTCCATTCATGTTTTAATAGTCTCTATTCTGCTTCTTTTATCATTCCGCATTTTTTCATCGCTTTTTCAGAAACGAATAACATAGTCCCGCAAATTCTTCTTCCATGTTGAACCTTTTTCTCTTGCCGCGCTTCCCTCCCCACAGTTTTCAGCTCTTCTGAAGAGCATACCGTTATGGAACTTGTCTCTAGGGCGAGTTCACACAGCAGGCGATTTTTTGAGGTTTTTACGCGTGAAGTGCGGCAGACGCCTAGGCGGAAAAACCACCCCTGTCCTTTCCTCCCAGGATAATCCCGCCCGCGAATACCGTCAGCGGCGCTACGAGCGTCAGCCCAAAACAGCCTACCAGCGTATGCACTATTTCGGAAGAAACCCACACCATGTTAATAACGTTTTCCAAAGGCACGCCCTGCGCTATAAAAGTCATAATCATAGCCGTATACTCGGCGGAGTATGCCAGCAGCAAGGTGGTAGACATGGTGCCGGCCGCATGGCGGGATACGGAAACCCCGCTCTTGATGAGATTGAAACGGGTGACGGCGGGATGCTGTTTCTTAATTTCGTCCATTGCGGAAGCTATGTCCATAGCGAGATCCATCATGGCCCCCGACGAAGCGAGAAAGATGCCGGAAATGAAGAGGCGGGCGATATTCAGGTGGGCGTAGCCCGAATAGAGGAGGGTTTCGGCAAACGGGCGCACGGCTCCGTGTATCTTAAACCAGTAGGTAAAGAAAAAAGCCAGCAAGGAGGTGAGAAGCACGCCTCCCATAGAGCCGGCAAAGGCGGTAAGTCCCCGTTTCGTGAGACCTCCCACAAGGAAGATGATCACCGCGGTTAAAACGGTTGTTATGATCACCGAAGCCGCGATGGGATCCCAGCCCCGCAGCATTGCGGGAAACAAAATACGGATCAGGGCGGCGGCCGTGAACACAAAGGAAATAATGATCTTCACGCCCATCCACCCCATAATAAGGATGATGAACAAAAAGAACAGAACGCAAAGAAACACCGTTTTACCGGTGCGGTAATGATCCATGACCTGAGCGTGCCGCATTGCGCCGTCTTCCGAAATACTTACCGACACCAACGCGGAATCTCCGGGCGCAAACAGTTTGTCCAGTTCTATTTTACCCATGAGGTTGTTGGACCCGGAAAAGATTTGTCCCTTAAACGGGCCGGAGCGTATTTCAACTTCAAATTGCTGCTCTCCCTGTTTCACGGGACCCGTGATCTTTACCTTTTCATTATTAACGTCAAGTATCTTGCCGCGCGCTAATTTCGCGCGGCCCGGTACGGCGCTCCCCTCAAAACCGGTGGGCAGGGCCATGCAGATAGCCATAAACAGAACGGATACCAGCGCAAAGATGCGATCCCGTTTGTTTTCATGCCTTATAAGTGTATTGCGAAGCAAACTTCGCGCTTTTGCGCCGGTATTTTTCATGTCAAGAAACTCCTTTTCACCCACCCCGCGGTCATTGCAAGGCGATGCTCAAGTTCATGGCCGAAGCGAGCTTTCTGAAAATGTCCGTATTATCGTAGTATCCGCCGAAAAGCTCTTGATGTACCCCTTTGGCAAACGTCGGTACCGGAACGCCGGTGTGGGCGTAAGACGTCCAGCCTATGCCCGCGGTTTGGTTCATAATTTGGGTGATTTTCACGGTCAGCGGCTCATAGCCGCCGTAAAGCAAATACCGATCCTCCGCTACCGGACGCTCGATCTCATTTCCCATGGAACGCTGAAAGGCAAACTCCAACTGTTCTTTCTGAAAATCCGAAAGACCGTTGTAGTCCAGTCCGAAGGCGTCTTTTATAGACGGAATGAGGTCCGATAATCTTGCCTGGGCCCGCGGGGTGTTTTTCTTGTAAGGCGACAATACGTCGCTATTAAAGGCGATGAAGGACTTTTTCTGAAGCGCGACCTTGTCGAAAAACGTATCGTACTGGGTGCCGGCGAAGCCGATGGTCATGCCGCCGGTTTCGTGATCGCCGGTGATAACGATGAGGGTTTCCCGCGGGTGGGCTTCCGCGAAAGACACGGCGGCCCGTACGGCCTCGTCAAAAGCAAGGACGTCGTGAATGGAAGCGCCCGCGTCGTTGGCATGACACGCCCAGTCCACCTTGCCGCCTTCCACCATCATGAAAAAGCCTTTGGGGTTGTCCTGTAAAAGCTCGATTCCCTTCCGCGTATAATCCGCAAGGGAAAGATCGCCGCTTTTGCGGTCGATTTCGTAAGGCATGGCCCCGTCGTCTTGGAGCGTCTCATTCACCGCAATGACCTTGCCCGCGCCGGGCTTCAATGCGGCGAAACCTTCTTTTGAATTAACATACGCGTAGCCTTGCGCTTTTGCCCGCTCTATCGCATCGGGCTGATCGTTGTTCTTGCCCGTGTTCTGGCTCACCGCGCCGCCCGCGAAATATTCAAAGCCGCTGTCCGCAAGCTGCACCGCGATATCGTAGTAATTGCTCCGTGAGGGAACCTTGGCGTAAAAAGACGCGGGCGTTGCATGGTTCAAGGTAACGGTAGATACGATACCGATCTTCATACCCGCCTCGTGAGCGTATTCGGCGATGGTCTTGTAGGTTTTTGTCTTTCCCGGATCCATATTGATGACCCCGCTTAACGTCTTATTCCCCGCAGCAAGCGCGGTTCCGGCTGAAGCGGAATCGGTGATAAAGGTTCCCGCGTCATAGGTGGTGGCCAAACCCGATACCGGGAAGCGTGTAAAGCTCATTTTGGTGATATTGACGTCTTTAGAAGAGCGCGCGGTAGCGAAAACTTCCGCTGCGCTGATTTGCGGCATGGCCATACCGTCCCCGATAAACAGAAACACGTATTTCGCCTGCCCCGACTGAACCGTTGCGGTATTCCGTTCCGCGCTGTTGTCCGCGCGGGCCGCGGCGAAAAGCGGCGTGTGCGCGCTCATCGCGATGGAAAACGCGGCTAATACGGCGCATAACGCGCCCCGTTTCATGTGTGATAAAGCAATCTTCCGATTATTACCCTGATTCATCTGTTTCTCCTTTAATGATGAACAGTACCGCGCATTGTAATTATGCGCGGGTTCCAAAATGCGCCCGACGGGCGCGTCCAACGGCCGGTTGGTCTTTGGAATTGCTTTGATACTAATCATAGATTGTATAATATGTTTGATATTCGTATAAAAAATAAGTAAAATCGCGTGTGCGCTATCGTACCGGACGGGATCCCCGGCAAGCGCGCGGGCGGGAATCGCGGCGCGGGTATAGAAGCAGCGGAAGTCAATCTCATCAAGCTGTTCCGCGGTTATTCCAGGCATAATGCTTTAATGTAAAAAAAGACCGCCGCTAAAAGCGGCGGTCAGGGTGTGATTGCTCATCATAGTAAGAAAAGCGCACGGCGGCGTTACGGGACGTTTTTCGTTGCCGTCAGGCGCAGTCTTACCGGTTTAGTCG
>JAITAN010000058.1 GCA_031284105.1 Treponema sp.
GCGCGCCCTTTTCAAGCAGTTCATCAATTTTACCCTCAATAACCCGCTTCGTTTCGTTTCGGTATAACGCAAGGGCTTTCAAAAACAACGCTTTTTTATCGCCGTAGGTATCATACATACTTTGTTTACTTATATCACCGGCCCGTAAAATATCGTCCAGCGATGATTGATGATACCCCTTCACCCAAAAGAGCGTGAGAATATCGTGCAAAACCTTTCCTTCGTCAAATTTCTTTGTTCTCGCCATTGTTTGTCCTTCCGCTTCCATCGTACTAAATGGATATGTATATGATAGACTATTTATTCTGAAGAAATATACCATACCAACCGCAATTCGGCAAGGAAAACCCGCCGTCTGATTTGTTATTTGTGCGAGAGGTATATGCAAGAATCCGCTCACACGGGCGAACCCTGAGATGGAGCCGGCGCCTTTTGAAAAAGAACTTGACTTTTTGGACTGAATGGTCTATATTTAAGAGGCCCTATCCGGATTGATTGGTCAATAATTATCTTGTATAGGGACATCAAGTATGGAGGCAAGAGAATGAAAGAGGTATTGGATTTTTTGAGAGAGGCGGGTGTTTTCTATTTTGCGACCGTGGACGGCGACCAGCCGATGGTACGCCCCTTTGGTTTCTTCATGGAATTTGAGGGAAAACTCTATTTCGGTACAAACAAGGCAAGGAACGTATACCGGCAGTTGCAAGCGAACCCTAAATTTCAGGCGTGCATTGCCGGTAAACAAATGGCATGGCTCCGTATAACCGGCAGGGTAAAGTTTGACAACCGTCCTGAGGTTCTTGAAGCGGCGGCGTCCATTCGGCCCGATTTGTTCGGGCGGCAGCGTACCATTCACGGCGCGGGAAACTTCAAACCCGCTCTGTTTTACATCGAAGACGGGGAAGCGGTATTCAACACGATGCCTAACGTTACACGAAGCGTTAAACTGTGAAAAGAGGCCGCTCTATGGAGAAGAACTTAGTTTTCTTTTTTTCTGCAACAGGAAACAGCCTGAAAGTTGCGAAAGATATTGCGGGCGCTCTTGAAAACTGCGAAGTTGTAACAATGGGTGTATATAACAGCCACACGTTAATAAAACCGGGATATTCGCGTATCGGCTTTATTTATCCGGTATATGGAGCCGGTTTGCCAAAACGAGTAACGGAATTTATCGGCGGCCTGAATTTGTCCGGTAATAAGGAAACCTATTATTTTTCTGTGCCGACATACGGCACGGTCAGCGGAAATGCTTTGGCACAAATAGACAAACTGTTACAGGCTAAAGGGGCGCGTCTTGACTATGGCATAGCCCTCAAAATGGTTCATAATAATTGCGCGAACTTTAACATGAACCGTAAAAATGTCCCGAAAAGGAACGCCGAAGCCGATGCGAAAATACCGGATATTGTATCGGAAATAAAATCAAAGGCGCAAAGTCCCGCTCCCAAAGAAAAGTTTCCGTTTACCCTTATCCACCCGCAAGTGATGAAACTGGTTTCAGGCGGCGACAAAAACTTTAATGTGTCCGCCGTATGTACCGGGTGCGGAACTTGTACAATGGTATGCCCGGTAAGCAACATTGAAATTGTTGATAAACAACCGTCTTTTCAACATCATTGCGAACAGTGTTTTGCGTGTATCCAATGGTGCCCAACGGAAGCCGTCAACTATAAGAACGCTTCACAAAAACATGGACGTTTTCATAATCCACACATAACCCTCCATGAATTGATCGAAAAGAATAGAGGGAGTATGTGAGCGTCAGCCATTGGTTTTGCTGAAGCAGGAGTTTAAGAGCAGTGGAGTATGTTTTACCCCCGCAAGCCCCGCATCGCGGGCTAAAACCTGAAAGCCAAGGGCTTTAGTCCGCGGCTTCACGGCTTAAACCGTGGGGGTAAATACATTCAAGACGCCGTTTTTAGCGGTTTTTTGAATGGTATTTTATGGAGATATATGGAGGCGCTTGAATAGTACGGACACGCTCCGGTTCTGTCGAATGAGTAATCATGGCAGATGCGGCGCTGAACTCAAAGGTATTAAACCGGTCTTTCGAGTCAAGACGGAACAGACCAATACGGATAATTTACGGCGATTTCATGACGCAATCTGAAAGCGAATTATCAACTACTAAACATAGAAAAAATGAATAAGCCATAAGGAATACGCGCAAAAGTAAAAGCTGAAGATAAACGTCTGGAGCATTGGATTTTATACCGGCGGATTCCAAACGCTATCTTGATTATTTTTTTGATTTTTGTATAATAATTATATAGTTAGCTTTATTACGCTATTCATCATCACCGTCATTAAAAAAGGAGGGGTAATGACTGCTGCAAACATACAAACGCTCATAGGTATATTTGCATACTTGCTAATGATAATCGCGGTAGGCTTATGGTACGCCCGCAAAAGCAATTCCGGCATTGAGGAATATTTTATAGGAAAGCGGGGATTGGGGCCGTGGGTTACGGCAATGAGCGCCGAGGCATCGGATATGTCGGGTTGGCTGCTTATGGGCTTGCCGGGCGTTGCTTACTTTACCGGAAGCGGCGAAGCGTTTTGGACTGCCGTAGGTTTGTTCGCGGGGACGTGGATCAACTGGCAGATAGTTGCCAAACGCCTCAGGAACTATTCCCAGCTCGCGGGTAACGCCATCACCTTGCCCGAATTTTTCAGCAATCGTTTTCATGATAAAAAGAACGTCTTGAAAATCATTGCGGCAACCATTATTCTTGCATTTTTTTCTATATATGTTGCATCACAATTCGTTACTTTCGGTAAAATGTTTACCTATGTGTTTAACGCTGATAGCTATTACTCGGTCATGGTGATATTCGGCGCGGGGATACTGTTGGTATACACCCTGCTCGGCGGTTTTCTCGCCGTTTGTATGACCGACCTCATTCAAGGCATCCTGATGTTTTTCTCCCTTTTAGCCGTGCTTATCTTTGGTTTCGTGTTTTCCGGCGGTTTCGGAGGCATTGGAGCGCGGATAGGCGATATTTCACGATTTTTGGATATATTCGGCATTGCTACGCCGTCCATGCAGGACGGCGTTCAAGTAGTCGTCAATGGGGCGCCGCAATTTGGTGAGGGCGCCGATTATTCGCTTCTCAGCATCTTCTCGTGTCTCGCGTGGGGACTCGGCTATTTCGGTATGCCGCAGGTGCTAATCAGATTCATGGCTATTGAAAAAGCATCAAAAATACGGAAATCAAAACTTATCGCGATTGTATGGTGTTTCATATCTCTTTTTGCCGCAGTCGCCATCGGGCTTATCGGACGCGCCTACTTCCCCAATCTTCTTACCACGGCAAGCGATGCTGAAAAGATATTTCTGTATTTAACCACGGATTTCTTCCCGCCTCTCATCGCGGGTTTTGTGCTTTCAGGTATCCTTGCCGCTTCCATGAGTTCTTCAGATTCCTATATGCTGACCGCTTCTTCTTCCCTTGCAAACGACCTTTTCAAAACCTTTTCCAAGAAGGCAAGCGAAGTTACAGTCATGTGGGTAGCGCGAATCGCAATACTGATCGTTACCGTCTTTGCGACAATAATTGCTCTTTCGGGAAAACAATCCATATTCAGAATCGTTTCCTATGCATGGGCAGGATTTGGTGCGGCGTTTGGACCGCTTATCATCTTCTCTCTGTTCTGGAAACGTACAACGCTCCCGGCGGCGGCTGCCGGTATGTTGACTGGCGGTATCATGGTTATTCTCTGGAAAAACGTTATCAGCACGCTCGGTGGAGCCTTCGCCATATACGAACTGCTTCCTTCTTTCATCCTTTCCAGTATCGTTATCTTTGTAGTGAGTTTGCTTACCAAAACGCCGTCGATGGAAATCCAAAAGGAATTTAATGAAGCGAAAGCAGCGCATTGAAGGCAATATAAGAACCGCGAAGACCGATGCATTGAAGAAGCTAATTTTTCACTTGCTTTCTATTAAAAGCTATGGAATACTATATATACAAGGGGGAATGTATGATATTCAATCCTGAATATGAATGTATGGATGTGGACATACGTAAGAAGCTGCAACTGGCACGGCTTAAAAATTTGGCAGAAAAGCTGTACGAGAGCGTACCTTTTTATAAAAAGAAGATGGATGAACGCGGCGTCAAGGCAAAGGATATCCACACGCTCGCTGATATAGAAAAACTTCCTTTTACCACTAAAGACGATATGCGGGAAAACTTTCCTTATGGTTTCTTATCCTGTCCTAAGTCAATGATCGAAGAAATTCATCTATCTTCCGGTACCACAGGTATTCCTGTCGTTGATGCGTATACCCACAAAGACATTGAAATTTGGCGTGAATCAATGGCGCGTACGCTTGCAGGCGGGGGCTGCACCCATGAAGATACGGTACAGAACTGCTACGGATATGGGTTGTTCACCGGCGGTCCGGGCGCCCATTATGGGGCGCAAACCATTGGAGCGAATGTGCTGCCGATGTCGTCCGGTAACACGGAACGGCAGCTCATGGTGATGGAGGCTTTCGGCTCAACTATGCTCACCTGTACTCCGTCTTACGCGCTCTATATGGCGGAGGAAGCCGGAGAACGGGGTATTGATCTTAAGAAACTGCCCATTTGCAAGGGATGTTTCGGCGCGGAGCCGTGGAGCGAGAACATGAGAAAGGAAATCGAAGCCCATTATAACATGAAAGCCTACGACATCTATGGACTGACCGAAATCATCGGACCGGGCGTTGCCTTTGAATGTGAGACCCAGTACGGGTTGCACATAAACGAAGACCTCTTTTTCCCTGAGATAATCGATCCTGAAACCGGTAAGGCGCTTCCCGAAGGTGAAAAGGGCGAATTAGTGTTCACCACGCTTACGAAAGAAGGTACGCCGCTCATACGGTACCGTACGCGGGACATCACCTACTTCATCACCGAACCGTGTTCTTGCGGACGTACTACCCGAAAGATGCACCGTCTCTTCGGGCGCACGGATGACATGCTTATCATCCGCGGCGTAAACGTATTCCCCAGTCAAATAGAACATGCTCTTATTGAAATAGAAGGAACCGAACCGCACTATCTCATTATTATTGATCGCGGACATTCTCATCTTGACGAAGTAGAGCTTCAGGTCGAGGTAAAACAAGATTTCTTCAGTGATGAAACTAAAGACCTTGAAGGGTTGCGTTACCGTATTGAGAGTGTGATGAAATCCAAACTGCAAGTTAGTCTCAAAGTCAAACTCGTCGAGCCGAAAACCATTGAGCGTTCAATGGGTAAGTCGAAGCGGGTAATTGACCGAAGAAAAATCTAGGAGGAACCAAATGGAATTAAAACAAATCACTGTATTCCTTGAAAATAAGGCGGGCAGACTCGGCGAGGTTACCCGTGTTCTCGCAGAAGCAGGCGTTAATATGCGCGCCATAAGCATAGCCGACACAGCGGATTTCGGAATTTTGCGGCTTATCGTTGATCAGGATGCCGTTGCATTAAAAGCTCTGGGTGAGGCCGGTTTTACTATCCGCATCACCCCCATTGCGGCCGTAGAAATAGAGGATAAACCCGGCAGTCTTGCCCATGTTATGGAACTCTTCCAGAAATCGCAGGTAAACATTGAATATCTGTATGCGTCGCTTGAAAGTAAAAAGGGAAAAGCTGTGGTCATTTTTAAACTCGCCGATCACGAGAAAGGGCTTCAGCTCCTGAAAGATAACGGGCTTGCGATAGTGTATTCTTTCTAGTTTTGCGAATAATTACCATGCCGCAGAGCGGAGTATCAGCTTTTCTACGAAAAACGTGTCGTTCAAGATGGGGTTTTAAATCTTATAGATAGAGGTGTTATGTGAAAATTCTAATGGCCGCAAGTGAAGCGGCGCCTTTTGTGAAAACCGGCGGTTTAGCCGATGCTGTTTCGGCGTTAGCCCTTACACTTGCAAAGATGGGACATGAAGTCCGTATTGTTATCCCCCGGTATTACAAAGTCGATGTAGTAAAAAATGGTTTGCGTGATCTTGAAATGCCGCTTGCCACAACTATGAATAATGGAGAGGTAAAAAGCGCCGTCTATACAACCGATTTGGATGGCTCGCCTAAAAAAAAGCCGATCCATGTTTATTTTATTGAGCATAACGATTTTTTCGGCAGTAAACTCGGTATTTACGGGGAACAGCATGAGCCCGATTACTCTGACAATCCAAGACGTTTCATTTTTTTCAGTAAGATCATCTTTGAACTCTGCCGGAAACTTGACTGGTATCCTGATATTCTGCATGCTCACGATTGGCAGACGGCTTTAGTACCGGTTTTCCTAAAATACGGCGAACGGCGTGATGGTTTTGAGAAAACGGCATCGATTCTGACCATTCATAACTTGGGTTATCAGGGGATTTACTATAAGGAAAACTATCCCTTTACCAATCTTAGTTGGGATATGTTCTATCAAGCCGGTTTTGAAGATTGGAATATGATGAATTTCCTCAAGGCGGGAATTCACAGCGCGGATAAGCTCAACACGGTTTCACCGCGTTACGCCCAGGAAACCCAGACTCAAGCATTCGGTTTCCGTTTGGACACTTCGTTGCGGTACCGGTCAGCCGATTATATCGGTATATTGAACGGCATCGACACACAGGTTTGGAATCCCAAGAAAGACCCGTATATTCCGATGCAGTACGGCATTAAAAACATGAAAGCCGGTAAGTCAAAGGCAAAAGAAACGCTTCAGCGTGAATTCGGCCTGCCGCAAAATCCCAATGTACCGGTTATCGGTATGGCTACCCGCCTTACCGAACAGAAGGGCGTAGGCGAGCTTTTCGGGCCTTCCTATGGTTCTGCATGGAGTATTTGCCGCGATATGGAATTGCAATTGGTACTTGTTGGAACCGGCGATGTGTGGTGCGAAAACGAAATCCGCAGTCTTGCATCCCACCTTTCCAATTTCAAGGCAAAGATTGAATACAAGGAGTCCGCAAGCCATCTCATTGAAGCGGGCAGCGATTTCTTCCTCATGCCGAGCCGGTATGAGCCTTCCGGTCTTAACCAGATGTACTCCCTTGCTTACGGCACCCTCCCCATTGTCAGAAACACCGGCGGTCTAGCCGATACGGTCGAAAACTTCAATCAGAGTACCGGTGAAGGTACGGGCTTTATGTTCGATCAGTTGAACCCGCGTTCGATTTACGACACGGTCGGATGGGCAAATTGGGCGTATTATAATCGGCGCCACCAGATTGATGAGATGCGAATTCGCGGCATGAAACTCGATTTCTCTTGGGAAAAATCAGCGCAAAAGTACGTTGCCATGTATGAACACGCCATTGCAAAATATGCCGAATAATTACGAGCGCCTCGTGTGGAGGGAAGAAGATCGAAAGAATGTTTATACATGCCGCATTTTTTCTATACATGAAAGTATGTGCCGTTCCCCCGATAAGAAACACCGTAGTGTTTTTACGGTATTAGATGCAACGGACTGGGCAATGGTAGTGCCTGTTCTGGAAAAGGATGGACAACGGTTTTTCGTTATGGTGCGGCAGTGGCGGCATGGCGCGCGGGAGTTAAGCCTTGAGTTTCCGGGCGGTGTGCTTGAAGCCGGCGAAGACCCAACTCAAGCCTCGCTTCGGGAACTGGAAGAAGAAACCGCGTATACCGCAAAAAAGATTACCAAAATCGGTGAGATGAGTCCAAATCCCGCTATTATGAACAACTACATTCATTTCTTTTTGGCGGAAGAGCTATCGCTTCTCTCCTCTCAACGCCTTGATGAAGATGAGTACGTTGATATGGAACTGGTACCCATTGAAAAAGTAATGGAAAATATAGGGAAAAAGCCGTACATTCATGCGCTTGTAGGTACGGCATTGGCATTGTGGAGACAAAATCAAGAAACAATCCCGTAAAAATAACCGTAACTCTTGATAAGAGTACATATCTTTACACGGTACAACAGAGAAACGGATCGAGCGGTTCTTTTTCCGGTTTGTAATCTTTCCAATGGAGGAACGGGAACCGGCTCGAGGCAGCTGCTACGGCGGTATATCGGGACTGGTGCGGCTTTTTCCGGGCGGTATATGCTTATTCCTTGGTATGCTTTTTAAGGAAGCGCTCAAAGATAATGCGGAGACGCAAAAAGCCCTTGAACCCCCGGGAAAACTCCCCGTTTTTGAAGAAACGCCCGATGAAATTCGGCGGAAGGTCGTGGCTGATGTCGTATTGCAGCGGACGATGTGTATGTCAAGGCGCCGAAGGTTTTAACGGACGCGGATTATGCAAGATTTGTTCCCATCGATTTGAAATAGCAACCCTATCGCCCTCCGCCGGAATACGGAAATAAATAACGCTTTAGGCAAAATCGAATAAAAACCCCCCGCCGTAGCGCACGCAAACAAGTTTGCGGCGAGGCATTACCCTGTTTACGTACCCTTTTCCGGCAATGCCATCCCTTATCGTTCACACATCCCTTCACATGCCTCTTTTACCGGCTTATCCATATCCCTATCCCCGCAAATTACCGCCCGCCTCTATTCCGCAGGGCATGCTCTTGTGATACGGTATCCGGCGGACATGGCCCAAGGCAAATCAACGTAAGGACGGCAGGGTTAAAAAAGCGCCTGAAGGAACGGGAGTTCATATATATATGATGCGGCGGCATTCTACAGAAGCCTCGCAGAACTACGGAACCTCTGTAGTACTCTATGGAACATTCGGAGAATATTCCCCATGCGGGAGTATTTACTCTGAGAATAAACTTTTGATCCTTGAAGATAAACTGAACCTCCCCCGCTTGAAAGGACAGGAAGGTAAGCCTATGATCAAAGAAGGAAGCATCATGGGAGAAAGAAGCGTTTTTACGAAAGACTTTAAGGAACGGGCCGTGGAACCGGCCCGGAACACAAACCGGAAGCGGGCGTGCCCAAGACCTCGGCATAAACCGGAATATGCCGGCACGATGGATGCGGGAGATGAAGCGGAGTGAA
>JAITAN010000096.1 GCA_031284105.1 Treponema sp.
CCAGCCTTAGAGGGGATGACCCTCCAGCCGGGCGGGTTGTGGAGTTTTGCGGCATCGCAAAACTCCGTGGGACTTTGCGAAGCAAAGCCCCCGATTATGATCGGGTATACATCAAAGGGATAATCGCGTTAGATTTTAGGCGGGACATCTCTGTATGCCGGTAACAGATATACTGTTTATAAATCTAGCAATTTTTTTATATCAACCTCTCGTGTTTCCGGTTTTTTATCCGGACCATAACGTCCCGCCGCATTCCCTTCCGTATCAATTAAAAATTTTGTGAATTCCATTTAATGTTTTTTGAACCAAATATACCCTTTTGCTGATTTTTTTAATATCTATATAATGGACTTTCGTTTTGCCCATTTACCTCTATTTTTGCAAAACATGGAAAGGTAGTATGATATTTTAACGTACAAAAAGTATTGATTTCCTTATATAGTTTTTGCAATCCTGTATATTGTGGAGTAAAACCACATCCGGTTGCGGGATTAACTATCAATAGGACTTTACCCTTAATAACTCCAAAGAAATATCCCGCCCATTTATGTCCTTGATTACAAAATCATATATTGTCATGTTCAACCCCTTGATTTTAATAATTTTAATTATTTTAATAATATATTATTTTATATGCATTGTCAGGTTTTCTTTTTTGCGCCGCACGGATGAGCGCATCCCGTGCGCTCATTTTGCAGGTGATTGTATGACTCAATGCAGCCTTCCGTTCACTTCGGCAAGCCTCCTGATCTTTCCGGCAAGCGCGGAATCGCCGATGAGCGCGTCGGGCGGCATACGCCATTGCCAGTTTCCGCCAAGGGTAGAAGGCGTATTCATGCGGGCTTCCCGGCCGAGACAGAGATAGTCCTGCATGGGAATAACCGCAAGGCGGGCAACGCTGGAAAGGGCCGCACGGATACAGCCCCACACGCCGTCAACCGGATTACCCACACCGAGAAAATCCCTGGCGCATTCAACGTCCTCACGCCGCGCGCTTGTAAACCAGTCCAAGGTGGTGGCGTTGTCATGCGTACCGGTATACACAACACAATTACGCGGATAGGTATAGGGCATATAATCACTCTCTTCCCGCGTGTCAAAGGCGAATTGCAGCACCTTCATACCCGGATAGCCGGAGGCGGCAAGCAAAGCGCGTACTTCCGGCGTAAGGTAGCCCAAGTCTTCGGCAATAATATCGGCGCCGGGCAGCGCGGCGTTGATGGCGTTCACAAAACGCAGTCCCGGACCCTGTACCCACTCGCCGTATGAAGCGTCCGGCGCGCCATATGGAATCGAATAGTAACTCTCAAATCCTCGAAAATGATCGATCCGCACCACATCGTACAGGGCAAAACTTTCCTTAATGCGGGAAATCCACCATGCAAAGCCGGTTTCAGATGCTTTCTCCCAGTTATAGAGCGGATTGCCCCATAATTGCCCTTCTGGCGTGAAGGCGTCCGGCGGACAACCCGCCACACGCACGGGCGAGCGATCCCCGTTAAGCTGAAACAAGTCGCTATTTGCCCACACATCCGCGCTGTCAATGGCAACGTATATCGGCATATCGCCGATAATGGAGACGGCTTTGCTGCGGGCATAGCTCCTTATGTTTTCCCATTGGGAAAAAGCCAGAAATTGTATAAAAGCATGGTACCGTATCCTTTCGGAGAGGTCTTTTTCATGCCGTTCAAGTGCGGACGTATCCCGCAAACGTACATCCCGATCCCATTCAAGCCATGACGTGTCGCCATACATCTTCTTGATTGCCATGAAAAGACAAAAGTCTTTGAGCCACGAAGCGTTCTTTTCGCAAAACTCTATAAAAGCCTTGTGCGTCTCAAGCGAATGTCGGGCGCGGAGGAACGCACGGTTCAAAACGGTTTCCCTGTTCCGGTACAAGAGCGCATAATCCGTTCTATCGGGTCTCCGCGACCAGTCAGGCGCGGTTATCTCTTCTTTTTCAAGCAGCCCTTGTTCGCAGAGCATGTCAAGATCAATGTAATATGGATGCAGCGCAAAGGCTGAAAAACTCATGTACGGGCTATCCCCCCAGCTTGTAAGGCCGAGGGGAAGTATCTGCCAGTACTTCTGACCCGCTTTTGCAAGAAAATCGATCCATTCCTTAGCGGTTTTTCCAAAACTGCCGATGCCGTACGGCGAGGGCAGACTTGAAACCGCAAGCAGGATACCGGCTGCACGTCCGGATACGCGTTCATGGTCTTGCACAGCGGACCTATCCTTTTACCGAGCCGGCGGTAACGCCCTCAATAATATACTTCTGGCACGCGAAATAGAATGCAATGATCGGAATAATCGCAAGTACGATGATCGCCATCATGTTCCCCATGTCGATTGAACCGTATCCGGTACGGAGGTACTGAACCGCAACCGGAATCGTCCGGTATTCAGAACCGATGAGGAGGAAAGGAAGCAGGAAGTCGTTCCAAATCCACATGGCATTGATGATAGCAACCGTAACGGCAATGGGCGACAGCATGGGCAGTACGATGTTGAAAAACGCGCCGATGGGTGTACACCCGTCAATGGTTGCGGCTTCCTCAACCGCAATGGGCACGGACTTCACAAATCCACAGAACAGGAACACGGACTGTCCCGCGCCAAAACCAAGGTACACCACAAAAATCCCTATCGGATTATCAAGGTGAAATATATTCGCCACTTTTGTGAGCGGGAACATCACCATCTGAAACGGCACTATCATGGCAAATACAAAGGCAAAGTACAGGAACTTGTTGAAACCCCTGTTTTGCCGCGTTATGTACCAGCCTGTCATGCTTGAGAAAAGCACGATGATCGCCACGGAAAACACCGTGATAAACAATGACCAGCAAAACGCAATGGGAAAGCCGGTGGCGGCAATACCTTGCATATAGTTATCAAATCCAACAAAGGACGCGGTCGAAGGAAACGCAAAGGGCGCATCAGAAATAAACAGTTTTCCCTTAAACGAGTTCATCAGTATAAGCAGAATAGGAGCGGCGAATACCAAAGCCGCAAGTATCAGAATCGCAAAGACCAGTATTTTTTTTGCCGGAGGCTTGCTATCCATGTCTATTGCGAGCGGCTTTTCGCCTTTTGCATCTTCCACGGAATTTTTCTTTAGAAGATCTGAAGCGTTCAATTTTCCACCTCCCGTTTTCTCGTAATGGAAAGCTGGATAAGCGAAATGATCACCACCATGATGAAAAACAGTACGGCTTTCGCCTGCCCTACCCCTTCCCACCCATTGCGGCTGTAAAAGGTATTGTAAATATCAAGAGCGACCATGGCCGTACGCTTTGCCGGAAGCCCGGCCGTGAGCGAGAGGTTTTGATCGAACATTCTGAATGAATTGGTAATTGATAGGAACATCGTAATCGTGATGGATGGCATGATGAGCGGAATCGTGATCCGCGTCAAAGTCGTTACCCTACCAGCTCCGTCGATTTTTGCCGCTTCCATGAGTTCCTCCGGTATGTTCTGAATGCCTGCGACAAAGATGATCATCATGTACCCGATATACTGCCAGTTATTCAGGATTACAAGACCCCAGAAGCCATATTTGGGATCGACCGTGATCGTAACCCCGAATATACTGAGGTACCCGTTGATGATAAACTGCCAAATATACCCAAGCACGATGCCGCCGATGAGATTCGGCATGAATATCAGGGTGCGGAACACATTCGTGCCTTTATACCCGCGGGTCAGGAGCAGGGCAAGGCTAAAGGCTAGTACGTTGATGAACAGCACAGACACTACGGTAAACCGCGTTGAAAAAGCCAGCGCGTTCATGAAATCAGGATTGGAAAAAGCCAGCATATAGTTGCTCAACCCAACCCAACGCGCGTCAAGCACGGTGGTAAACCGCGTGAAAGACAGAACAATACCCATAAGAAAGGGTAAGACAAACGCTATGACAAATGCAATAAGCGTAGGACCTACAAAGAACCAAAAGTACTTTGAAAACGATTTTTCCATGCGAACCTCCTATTCACTATTCGTTTCTTTCTTTAATTATGCGTCCGCGAAGGGAGCGACTCCCAATAATACAGTTTGTTATCCGTTCTTCAGCACGCCCTAACGCGGGGAGCATCAATCCAGCAGCGGGTTGTAATCAGGCATATCCAGCCCGTAATCAGGGTTGTTTTCCTCTTCGGTTTCCTCATCGAAGAGGAGAATATCATCAAAAAGACCCTGCGGCAGAGACGGTAAGCCAACCGTATCATCGGTTAGGAGGCTCTCGCTGCCGGAGAACATGCCGTATCTCAGGTTCGTCCCCGTTATGCCGGCGGTAAGGGTATCGGCGCCGTGCAGATCGCAGTATCTGTCCGGCTGCGTACCGGACAGGAACGACAGCGTAATCTTTCCCTCGTTACACGAATCGGTCGGAATAAGACCGGACTTGGCGCATACCGTAACGTCAACAACGCCTGTCGCGGGACGGATAAAATCCTTTTTGGCTAAGCCTTGGTGAATGTCGCGCATGAAATCGCCCCATACTGGACCGGCCAGAGTCGCGCCCGTAAGGTCAAGCCCCAGGGAGTTGCCGGGTCTGTCAAATCCGAACCAAATTGCGGTCGTATAATACGGGGTGAACCCAACCGTCCATGCATCCGACCAGTTTTGCGTGGTACCGGTTTTTCCGGCCGCGGGCATACGGAACGTTCCGCCGTTCTCATCCTTAAACACAAATTTCGAACCATAGCCGGAACCGGACCGCAAGGTGCCGACTTCCACCGTCTTTTTCAGCAGAGTCGTCATGACATAGGCGTTTTGCGGGCTAATAACCTGAATATCCTTGCCCTTTTCCTGCTGCGCAAGCCGTACCGTGCGCTCGTTATCAATGAGTATCTTCCCGTTCCTGTCCTCTATTGCCCGTATCGCGATGGGGGTAACTGCCCTTCCTTGATTGGCAAAAACGGCAAACGCCCGCGCCATCTGAATAGGGGCCACGGATATGATGCCGAGACCCATCGGGTACACACGCGGGAAGGTACTGCGGATGGCGTTGGGATCGGTTATGCCCATAAGCGCGGCGGCGCGGTTAATTGCTGCGTCAAAGCCGATGCCGTCAAGCACCTTGAGGGAAGGTACGTTCATGGATTGGGCCAGAGCATCATAGAACAGCACCGAGCCTTTCCATTCGCCCCGGAAATTGAGCGGTATATAGGGAGTACCGTCTTCGTTGTGGAAGACGATGGGGATATCGTAAATGAGCGTGGAAGGGGTAAACGTTCCGGTATCAAGGGCCGCGGAATAGTAGAGGGGCTTGAATGAACTGCCGGGCATGACCCGCCCTTGGGTTGCACGGATAAGCTGGTTGGTTGCCGCGTCATATTTTGAACCGCCCACAATCGCGGTAATGTATCCGGTCTCGTTTTCTATACAAATAAGCGCGCCTTCGACGATGTTTTGATCCGCTTGGTCCTTCAAATCCGAAAAGCCCTTGGCCGTGAGCGTCTTGAGATCGTCAAGATCGAAGAAAACCGCGGCCATATCAATAAGGGGGTTAATAGTCTTGGTATACCGGTTCATGGCCTGCGCTTCGTTCCGAGCGGCTGCTGTTCCATAAATGCCGCCCATATCAAAAAACACGGAAAGCAAGTTGACGATGGGCAAAAACGTACGTTCGGCATACACAAAACGATTGCCGCGTGAGGCGTTGTACACCTTGTTCGCCCGTTCAAGTCCCTGTGCCATATATTTTTCCGCTGCTTCTTGATGGGCAAGGTCAAGAGTCGTAAGCACCGTATAGCCGTCCCGGTAATAGTCCATAGTACCGTACATCATTTCGTCAAGTTCACGGCGCACATATTCGCTGAACCACGGCGCTTTATCATCCCGGTGATAATAGGCGGCAACAGACTGGCGGGTATAGTCGTAATTATCCCAGTACTCGCGGAAAGACGCGTCCGCTTCCTCTTGGGGCGCGTACCCCAACTCGATCATCTTGTCCAGCACCGTACGCTGGCGCTCCATTGCGACATTGGGGTTGTCAAGCGGATTGTACTTTGCCGGACTTGAGAGCTGGATAACAAGCAGCGCCGCTTCCGCTAATGTTATGTCCTTTGCGCTGTGATTGAAAAAGTACTTGCTTGCGGCCTCGACGCCGTACACGCCGGGACCCATATACATATAATTGAGGTAAATTTCAAGAATTTCGTTCTTGGTATAGCGCCGTTCCATCTGTATGGCATACCAAAGCTCCCTGACCTTCCGCGAGAGGGAATACTCGCTCCGGTTTGTGTACAGGGTGCCGGCAACCTGCTGGGTAATGGTCGAGCCTCCGCCCAAGCTCCGTCCGGTAATCTGTCCGTAAAGCGCGCGCATGATGCCCCGTACGCTAAAGCCCCTGTGCTTGTAAAACTCGGGGTCTTCACGCGCCAGCGTCGCCTCAATAAGGTGCTGGGGCAGGGAGCTTAAAGGCACCAGTTCCCGTTTCTCATCCGCGGAAAACTCCGTAATGAGGACGCCGTGCCTATCGAGTATTTTAGTCGGCAGGGCAGGCGAGAATTCCTGAAAATTTTCCTGATTCCGCATATTCATGGTTTCCGCAAGCGCCAAACCCACACCCGCGCCGATTGCTACAACAAGGAACATAACAAAGCCCGCTGCTATACGGATCATAATTTTCGATGCCATGCATTATAATTTATGGCAGAAAAAAAAAATTGTCAAGGGAGCGGCGCGGGTTTGCCCACGCGGGCAGCATCCCTTTGCGGCGCGGACGAAAATACCGTGTGCATGTGCGATGTACGTATATGAAGCCGCGCGGTTCCGGTTAACCATAGACGCAAAGCGCGGGTTGCGTGCGGCGTTCGGAAGCATGAGCGGGCTCCCGCGGCGCGGAGAAAAGAGGCGTAAAAAAGTGAAAAAATCGTAAAAAGAATCTTGATAATTATACCGGCATGGTATATGGCAGCCTTGTTTTACCGTGCTCCGAAAGACGGTTCCGGGCCGTTCTTAAAGCGGATGTTTACCGTTAAAAAAAGCCGGCAAAGCGCAACAAAGACTTGGTACGGCGATAAAGGCGAGATGTTGTAATGAAAGAAAAAACGTTTTATGTTCCGTATTTCTCAGGTTTTTTAACATATATACCATACGTTTCATAAATCCTCACCGCTTCCCGATATCCTTTAAGAACGTTCAAAAGGCATTCAAATTTAATCGCAGAGACGAATGTGATATAAAGATGCTCTCTGCCGCCCCCGCGCCGTGTTACGGATTTTTTCCCCATCACGCCGCCTCCATAAGCGGAGCCGCTTCCGCCCGCCTCCACGCCAGATATACCCGATGCGCCCGACTCCAGAAGTCCGCATTCTCTAGGCAACTCGGCGGCTTTTTGACAGACTGCGGCCATTAATAAGATACCATGAGCCGCCGCCCTGTTCACGCTCTCGTACTCTTTCCCTCAAGAGAGAAGCTCTTTTCCCCCCACGGGGAAAGTTTTTTCCTCCCACGGCAAATGTTCCCCCTGCGGAGGCCGGAAGTTCCCCTCCGCGGGAAAATCTTTTTCCTCCGCGGGAAAACTTTTTTCCTCCGCAGGGAAACTTTTTTCCTCCACGGGAAAATCTTTTTCCTCCGCAGGAAAACTTTTTTCCTCAAGAGGGAAAGTTTTTTCCTCCGTGGGGAAATCTTTTTCCTCAAGAGGAAAATCTTTTTCCTCCGCGGGAAAAGTTTTTTCCTCCGCGGGAAAAGTTTTTTCCTCAAGAGGGAAATCTTTTTCCTCCGCGGGGAAAGTTTTTTCCTTCATGGGAAAACTTTTTTCCTCCGCGGGAAAAGTTTTTTCCTCAAGGGGAAAACTTTTTTCCTCCACGGGAAAATCTTTTTCCTCCGCGGGAAAACTTTTTTCCTCCACGGGAAAATCTTTTTCCTCAAGAGGAAAAGTTTTTTCCTTCACGGGAAAACTTTTTTCCTCAAGAGGGAATCTTTTTTCCTTCACGGGAAAACTTTTTTCCTCTTGAGGGAAAGTTTTTTCCTTCACGGGAAAATCTTTTTCCTCCGCGGGAAAAGTTTTTTCCTCAAGAGGGAAACTTTTTTCCTCCGCGGGGAAAGTTTTTTCCTCCACGGGGAAATCTTTTTCCTCCGCAGGAAAATCTTTTTCCTCAAGAGAGAAAGTTTTTTCCTCAAGAGGGAAATCTTTTTCCTCCGCGGGGAAACTTTTTTTCCTTCACGGGGAAACTTTTTTCCTCCGCGGGAAAACTTTTTTCCTCCGCAGGAAAACTTTTTTCCTCCGCGGGAAAACTTTTTTCCTCAAGAGGGAAAGTTTTTTCCTTCGCGGGGAAAGTTCTTCTCCGGCAGGGGGAATTGACATCAGCCGGCTAAACGGGTTCATTTCTAAAACAAACAAAACGCCCCCATGCGGCTAAAAAGAGGTTAATCATGAGCAATGACGTATGTTCCGCTCCTGAGGCGGAGTTCCTGTCCTTCGCCGCGGCATTCAACGCCGGACTCGTAACCCACGCGGAACCGCCGGGCATTCCCCCGTCGCTCGTGAGCGCCAACACCGCGAAACTGGCCGCATACGCCTCGGCTTACCACGCGGCCGAGGCGCCCAACGCGGGCAAGCTCGACCGCGAAGACCGCGGGGAGAAGCGTGAAGACTTGATTGCGGGGATTCGTAAAATAAAGAACGCGTATACCGATGGGAGCCGCCGGATGTCGTTACCGGCCAGATCCGTCCGGATTTCGGCATGTCCGTCAGAGATTCCGCCTATGCCGATGTCCCGGACCCCGCCCGCCCCGATTGCTGCAAAGCCGGCGGAAGCGCGCCCGCGAGCCGCAAAGAATTGACGCCCTCATGAACTCCTCGCGTTCGGGGATACGGACCTGGGACACACGCGGTACAGCGCGCTGTACCGGAGGAACGGGAAGGGCCGGCCGGGGCCGCCCCCGCCGGTACAGAGCTTGGCGGAAAGTATGAAAAAGCGTCTCCAGCACCGGTTGTTTTGGAACCGGCTTTGTTGTTAGATTTTTCTATCTCTTCGTTTTGAATTCACAAGACGCTCAAAGTCGCTGATATTTTTAACAATAATACAATCCTGCGTAAATTCAACCCTGTGTTGAGATGCGAAACGATTCAGTACGTCCCGCACCAGATGGGCATTCACCCCCGCCCAACGCGCAACCCCCTCCGGCGTGGTCTTGAACTCACGGCGCATTGTGGTACGGTCGATATTCGGCTGGGTTTCGTCAAGCATAAGAAACACATCGGCTACCTTTGCCTGCTCATCATCAAGGATCAATGTCATAAACCTGCGCTTCTGATCGTAAATGCGTTTACTGAACATTTTAAGCAGCCTAAAGGCAAGTTGGGGATAACCGATCATAAGAGTATCGAAATTTTGCTTGTTAAATTCCAACACTTTCACAGAGTCAAGCGCCACCGCCGTTGCGGAACGCGGCGAGTTTTCAAGAACCGCCATTTCGCCGAATATTTCCGAAGGCTGCAAAATATCAAGGGTTTTTTCAATATCTCCGATGATTTTTATAAGCTGAACCCTGCCCGATATAATAAAATAAAACGTTTCTCCTATCTCGAATTCAGAAAAAATCATTTCTCCGGCATTGAAATTCTTCGCAAAACGGGTAAAAGCCGAAAGATCAAAATCCGCCATGTACTAACTCCCCAACTTTTTAAGCGCACGAGCCGCATTGATATAGATGTCATCATCTTTGTTGTTAATAACGGCAAGCGATTTTTTATAAAAGCCTACCGCCTGCGTCTTGTTATCCGTTTTCTCGTAGGATTGCCCCATAAAGAAGAGCGTCTCCCCAAGCGAATCGTGCTTTGGATACTTGGCGATCATCTGGGTATAGTATCTTATACATTCGGTATATTTACCCATAAGAAAAAGGCATCGCCCAATTTCAAATGAGCTTTTCGAGGCAAATTCCGGATGATCTCCATCCACCAGCTTTTTCAATAGTTGACACGCGCGTATATAATTTTTTTGCGGAATAAGGCGTATCGCTTCGCCATACAAATTAGCATTTTCCAAAACGCCGTCAGTCATTGGTTTTTCACTCTGCTTTTCACCCTGCTTTCCACCGGTCGTACCGGCAGTTCCTTCACCGTCTATTTGGACGGCAGACTCATCGGAAATCTCTCCCGTAGTATTCTTTTCAGACAATCCATCGCCGTAACGGGCAATAAAACTAACGACGGCGTTTAAATCAGTCTGAACCGCATCCGCATATATTCCCTTCGAGTAGTAGGCTAGATATTTGCTATACACATGCCGGGCATAGGCGTACTTTTTCTTCTTGAAATAAAATTTACCCAACTGATACAAACCTTCTTCCGGGTTTTTATTTTGAGACTCGGCATCGTTCATAAGACTGGCAACCTGCTTATGGGTTCTGCGCATCTGGTTTGAAAAAACCTTGAGCATTTTTATAATGAGCTGACTATTCTTCATGGCAAGCTGTTCAAATTCAGGAATACTAAAAGCCATTACCATGGAATTTTGTACCACTACGGCCGTTTCTTCCCTCGGATAATGACCAAGCGCGGACTTAACGCCGAAAAATTCTCCCTTGGAAAGCAGCTCACCCGTATCTTGACCTGTCTCAATATTTACATACGTGAGTTTAATACTCCCATTTTGCAAAAGAAAAATTTTCTCCGTCAAGTCGCCCCGAAAATAAATAACGGAACCTGCCCTATACTGTAACAATTTCGGCATTTATACCTCCGGTTCAAAAGGTAGATAATCTAACACTTTTTTAAATCCTATCTTCTTGCGGCACATACTGTAATGCCCCGCAGGATCTCCAATTACAAACATAGAACGGTTATTTACCTGTATCCGGGTGTATCCCCGTGGTAATTCTCCGCCTAGAAGATCGATAAAGCGCATTTCTCCATAAATCGGCTTGCCCGCAAGTATCAGGAGTTCAATATCATGCATTTCTACTTCAGCAAAGTTCTCAAACGGATCGCTGTGGTTGGCTTTCAGCACCATTATATCGCCGAGTTTTCCTTCATCCAGCGTGCCGATCTGTTTATCCATCCAGAACGCTTTTGCGGCATTAGCGGTTGTCATTTCAAACAAGGTCTTTGCCGGCAGATCTTCACCATACATTTCACGGTACAGTTTCCGGTCGTAGTGCATTTCCGCAAGAATGTTGATTGACCCGCTCGCCGAGGAATCGGTACCGATGGTGACATTCACACCGGCTTGCAGGAATTTCCTGATTTTGCAGGTGACATTAAACATAAGCATATTGGAAGCCGCGCACCACGAAACGCTTGCCCCTGCCTTTGCCACGGTTTGTATATCTTCATCACTGAATCCAATACAATGGACGAACAGACAATACTTATCTAGAGCTTTCAATTTTTTCAAATTCTTCACACCGTTCATGGCTTCTTCGTCAAAACCTTCGGATAAATGGGTAATGAATGGGCATTTATTTTTTACCGCCATTTTATGTTCTTGCTCAACGCCCTCTCCCCATTTTAGGTCATAGGAGGAAGCCTCATGCGTAAGAGCGTAATTAGTGATCGCACGAATAGGCAGTTTGGGAAGAATATTGCCGTTTAACGCTCTGGGAAAATGATCGTTCACGGTGAGAGCGCCGGAGAACAGATTTTTGTACGCACTCAGCAGGTAAAGGTCTTCCCGTGAAAGATTAGACCGTTCAACAAAGGTATCCGATGCTTTGAGATCGTTATCCCAGGGAAGCCAGTTCAGATAATAGTTGCCCTGTTTGGGACCCACGCGGGGAAGGTAATTTCCCTGCATATGATCGTGGGTGTTAATAAACGATGGATACACTATGGACATACCGCCTAAATCTACCGAAATGCCTTTACCGGCAGCGCCTTCTGTGTTTGAGACAATTTTATCTTCTTCTATGGAAATTGAACCCTGCCCCACCCTCCGGCTAGAAGAAACAATAATTCCGTTTAATAGTGTATATTCGAACATTTCGCAGTCCTTAATACTATTGTAAGCCTATATAAAAAAACAGTCAAGAATGAAATCAAACAGAAGTATTGAATTTCTTATGGAAGAAGTTCGAATTCATTACCGCCTTGACACTTTTTACATTTTGATCCATCGTTATAGTATGCATAGTACTTCTCTTCATATAAATAATGCCATTCCAGAAGAGTATCAAGAAATTGCGGCAGCGTTGTTTTTGGAAAATTCCTCTCTTGAAACGGTTGATACATTTGCCCAAGTGTTAGGAATAGGAAATGATTACAAACGCTTTCTTGCAACAACAAATACAACCGAAATTCATAAAAGATTAGCGCATTTTCAGCATAACCTAGACCTCCTGATCCAGAAAACGTGGGTTGAGAAAGTCGATGAAGTCCGCAAGGAGAAATTGCAGGATCGGGTGCCGGATTTTATTGAGCAAATTGAGCGAGGCGATTACCAAAAAGCACTGAAAGATTTCAATAGCATCCTTGGTGAGTTAGCCTACCTTTTCTTCGGTATGCAGAGTCGTAAAGAGGATTTTACCGAGTACACGTTTCGTATTGATGCCCAAATGGGGCTTTTCTGGTGGTATGGCAGTCAGTTGGCATCTTTTAGACAAACCGATTCAGGCTATCTTAAGGCGCTTTTGGCGCTTGGTATTTGTTATTTGACGAATTTTTAATTTTTACAAAATAATATTGACAATTTTTTTTATAAGTAGTATAATTCATAGTATTTCAATGTGTTTTATATACACATAACATTTCTATTTGAGGAGACTATCATGGCAACCAAAACTAACATCGATCAATGGGGCTTTGAAACCAAACAGCTGCATATCGGGCAGGAAAACGCGGATCCTGCAACCGACGCCCGTGCGGTACCCATTTATCAGACCACATCTTACGTGTTCCACAATGCGGCTCACGCGGCGGCACGGTTCAATTTAACCGATGCAGGTAATATCTATGCAAGGCTTACAAACCCGACGCAAGGCATACTTGAGGCGCGTATAGCCGCACTGGAAGGTGGATCAGCGGCTTTGGCTGTGGCGTCCGGCGCTGCGGCTATCACCTACACCTTCTTGACCCTCGCCCAAGCCGGCGATCACATCGTGTCCGCGAAGACCATTTACGGCGGAACGTACAACCTTCTGGAGCATACGCTGCCTAAATACGGCATCTCCACGACCTTTGTGGAGCCTGACTTGGCGGAATTTGAAAAGGCAATCAGACCCAATACTAAAGCGATCTTCATCGAAACGCTGGGGAATCCTCATTCAAATATCATCGACATTGAGGCGCTTGCAAAAATCGCCCACGCGAACAAAATTCCGCTTGTGGTAGATGATACCTTCACCACACCGTACCTACTCCGCCCGTTTGAATTCGGCGCGGACATCGCGGTAATTTCGGCAACTAAGTTCCTCGGCGGACACGGCACCACCCTCGGCGGTATCATTGTAGAAAGCGGCAAGTTCGACTGGATAGCAAGCGGCAAATTCCCGCAACTCGTAGACCCCAACCCAAGCTACCACGGCATTTCCTTTGCCAAGGTTGTGGGGCCTGCGGCATTTGTTACCAGCATCCGCGCCCTATTGCTGAGGGATACCGGAGCTGCGATTGCGCCGCTTAACGCTTTTCTCATTTTACAAGGTATTGAAACCCTTTCGCTGCGTGTGGAGCGCCACATTGAGAACACGCTCAAGGTACTTGACTATCTCAAAACCCAGCAAAAGGTTGAAAAAATCCATCATCCTTCTCTCTCCGATGATCCGAGCCACGCCCTTTACAAAAAATATTTCCCGAATGGCGCTGGTTCGATTTTCACCTTTGAGATTAAGGGCGGACAGAAGGAAGCTCACGACTTCATTGACCGGCTCCAAATTTTCTCGCTGCTCGCCAATGTCGCTGATGTGAAATCTCTGGTTATTCATCCGGCGACCACCACTCACTCCGAGTTGAATGAAGCTGAATTAGCCGAACAAGGGATTAAACTCAATACCATACGCCTTTCTATCGGCATTGAGAACATCAAAGATATTATTGCCGATTTGGATCAAGCGTTCGGAACATAAGGAAGAACGCTTAAAAACCAACAGCGACACATTTTATTCTGATAGTTATTTGCCAATCCTGTATAAAATCTCGATAATGTTATCATATTTTTATACAGGTGGTTTAACATGGCAGGGGCTGAAATACGCCAGCTATTGGGTAAGAACTTAAAGCGTATACGTTTGCAACAGGGGTTATCTCAGCTTCAATTATCTATGAAGACGGGGTTAACCCATAATTTTATTAACGACATTGAAAGTGGTAAAAAGTGGCTTTCATCCGAGAGTTTGGAGAAATTCGCTGCGGTTCTTAAAGCTGAGCCGCATCATTTTTTCATTCCTGATAGCGGGGATGCTTCGGTTATGAAGATAGATCCTTACCTGATCAATTTCTCCGATTCTCTACAGAAGATGGCGCATGAATTACAGCAGAGGTACGGCAGCAATGATACGGCGCCGCCGCCCTCAAAATAAGGAAGCTTGGCGGCGTCAATGGGCTATTATAAATCACATTAACGGCGCAAACAAGCGTAATATATCCTGTACTACCCGTTGAAAAGCGTTGCGGTCGCAGTCTGTTAACGTGATAAGACGGGAAAGTTTCTGCGTCTCTAGAAAATCTTTTTTTATTGCCTCAATGCTGCTGTTTTGATATATACAGACCCCGCATTCAAAATGGAGGTAAAGACTGCGGAAATCAAGATTTGTCGTACCTACGGTGGCTATTTTATCATCGGAGACAAAAGTCTTTGAGTGATTAAAACCCATTGTGTATTCATATATTTTGACTCCGGCTTGGGTGAGCTGCCGGTAATACGACCGTGAGGTAATGGCCACAATTTTCTTGTCCCACCGGTGCGGGGTGATGATACGGACATCAACGCCGCTTTTTGCCGCCAAGGTTAGAGCGGAGAGCAGATTGTCGTCAACCACAAGGTACGGGGTATTGATGTACACGTACTCTTTTGCATTATTGATGATCTGAATGTACACATGTTCCCCCACATTTTCATCATCAATGGGGCTGTCGGCGTACGGTTGTACATAACCATCGGATTCAATACCGCATGGTTCATCTTTCCAAGGGTAGAACGCCGTATAATTGTCCTGTGGAAGGTGAGGGTTTATCTGCATCAGTTCAAAGTTCCACGTTTCAAGAAAAATCATCGTAAACGACCACGCCGCTTCGCCGTGAAGCATGATACCGGAGTCTTTCCAATGACCGAACCGTTCAAATTCGTTAATATACTCGTCTGCAAGGTTAATGCCGCCGGTAAAAGCGATCTTGCCGTCAACCGCGATAATTTTCCGGTGATCTCGATTGTTCTGGTGTGATGATAAGATCGGCGTAAACGGGTTAAAGACGATACATTTGATCTTCTTTTTCTCCAAATGCTGCTTATAATCCGGCGGCAGAGACAAGAAACAACCCAAATCATCGTACATAACCCGTACATCAAGTCCGGCTTTAGCTTTTTTCTCCAATATATCAATGATCGGATCCAGCATAACGCCCTGCCGCATTATAAAGAATTCCAGAAAAATATAACGCTCCGCTTGTTCAAGCGTTTCCAATACTTTTGAAAAATAGCTTTCGCCCGAATTAAAATACACCGTTTGAGTATGGGCGTATATGGGAAACCCCGCGTAATGCTGCAGGTACCTGATTTGAGAAAGGCAATCGTGATTGACTCGTACCAGCGAGGGAAAGGTATCGCCGCACAAACAATAGAAAGGTTTGCTTTCTTCTCTGCTCTGAATAATGAGTTTTGTCATTCTTTTTGAATTAAATTGAGTATGAAAAATAATGTATAAAATCCCGCCGAAGATAGGAAACGCCATGATCAAAGAAACCCATGTTACCTTATATGCGGGCTTTTCCTTTTTATTGACGATGTAGAGACAGACGAGCAGGCTCAGGGTATGCAGTACCAATCCCAGATACCGGGAAAGGAGGTCGGACCCTGTGGTAATAAACATGATAAACATAATCTGAACAAGCAGGAGGAAAATAACAAAGACCCTACGCCTGAAGACTATACGAACCCATTTCTTCTTTTTTTTATAGTGTTTCTCTCTCATAGCGATTCGCCGCCGGCTTGTCTTACCGGGGCCACATTCCTGCGCCGGCTCGTATCACGGCAACTTCATCTCCGCTTATGTCGAGTACCGTTGAGAAAATGCGCGCTTGATCTTCCCCCGTGTCAAGGACAAGATCAAGCCCCGCAATGTCCTCCAGCTCCCATCCGCTGTCAAACAGCATGTCTTCAGGTTCGCCGGTATCCTCCGTAACGGGAGGCGAGATCATGGCGCGTTTTGCCGTTATGGAATATAGCGGGGCATCAAGCGCGTTGATAAGGGCAATAGGCACGGGATTATCGGGCATACGGATACCGATCTCTTTTCGCTGAAGGTGCAAAGCCTTTTCAGTTGTGAGGAGCGTTTTCAAGATAAACACATAGGGACCCGGCGTCAGCCTGTTGATGAGCCTGAACCTGCTGTTGTCAATGTTGCATAGCCCGCTTAATTGGGACAATTCCGAACAAAGCAAGGTGAAATGATGCTCATCCCGTTCCCGTGAAATCGCTCGGAGTTTTTTGATGCCTTCTCTTGATTTATACGAACAGATTATACTCCAACTCGTATCGGTCGGTAACGCAATCAATCCTCCGGCGGAAAGTATACGCACCCCTTTCGACAAGAGCCGGTCATCGATGTTGGTTGGAACGATATATTCTACCATAGGGTATTACCGTACCGGTGTAATTTCCCGCCTGACGTTATTTCTTCTTGTATTTGCTCCCCCAGATTCTTTGCGTAATCCGTAGTTTCAAACCGCTTACATAATCCTTGCGCCGCCACGAGTCTTACCTCCTCCGCTCCTTTCGCATTTATATGGATAAGTATTAGTATACCACCTTTACCGTGTAAATGCCAGATGACGCTCCCGCACCATATCGTAATTCTTACAAGATGAACCTTGTCCATCAAAAAACCGCCTCATGACGGGGACATCGATCTTTCTCACGCGGTCAGTCTCCCCTCCGGTT
>JAITAN010000172.1 GCA_031284105.1 Treponema sp.
GCGTTACGGGAGCCTAACACGCTACATCCCGCCGCTGTGTCCACAACTGCGCCCTTTACGTCTCATGCCGCCTCCTTGCTCCCGTCCAAGACGGCAAACGCCGAACCTTCCATGAACCAACCATACTTACGAAAAAGCCGGAAGAACTCAGGCGCTCCCTGAACACGCAACTCGCAGCCTTTTCCCATATCTGCCGCATCGAAGTTATGGCGGAACCGTTTGAGAAAACGCCCGCGGGCAAGATTAAGCGGCGGCTGTATGGGCGCGGCCGGTAAAAAGCGGTGTTTGCAAGAGTTACGGACATCGAAGAACGTTCATTCAAGAAGGTAAAAATTTGCGGACTCCGCCATGAAGCCGATACATCCATTGCAAACGAGCCGCCGCCCGCCTACCTCTGCCTTGTATTCGCCGAAAGCGTCTACACGCCATCTGAAGGAAGGTATAAGGAGCGATACGAGAGGACTCTGCAAAGGGAGTTCGCTTGATGACCGGAGCCGGACATTCCTTTGGAAAACGCCGCTTCTGCCAAAAGCCGCCGATCATCTTCCCCGTGTACAGGCAGGGCAGACCTCCTGCCCCGCTTTGGCGGAAGCCGTTGTTTCCGCAACTATAGCCTTTACTCCTCTTGCGTTTTGCTATACACTAGGTGAGAAAAGGAAGAAATATGACAAATCTTGAAAAAAGCGGTTTTTCCGCGCAACGGCTTGAGAATGTGAGTGATTACTTACAACGGCTTGTGGATACGAGACAAACCGCGGGCGTAGGCGCGTACATCGCGCGCCGCGGCGCTGAAGTGTATTACAAGAGTTTTGGTTTTCAGGACATTGAAAACAGTATACCCATGCGAAACGATTCCCTGTACCGGATATACTCAATGACCAAAACGTTCACCATCGTAACGGCAATGACTCTCTATGAAAAAGGGCTTTTTAAGCTGCATGACCCGATAGCGGCGTTTTTGCCGGCATTCGCCGGCGTACAGGTAGCCCGACATGATGAACGCGGCGTTTTGCAGATTGTAAAGGCAAAATGTCCCATCACCTTTGAACACCTCTTTACTATGACTTCCGGCATACCCTATCCGGGCAACGATAGTTATTCGGCGCGTGTGTTCGCGGAGCTTCAGGCGAAAACCGACATGAACACGCTCACCGCGGTGCAGGCTGCGGATATGGCGGCGCGGGTTCCCCTCTGTTTCCACCCGGGCGAACACTGGATGTACGGCTTTTCCCACGATATTTTAGGCTGCCTTATCGAGATACTCTCCGGCAAAACATTGGGTGAATATATGAAGGAGGTCATTTTTGAACCGCTCAATCTCTGTGATACGGGCTTCTATGTGCCTGAAGAAAAACAAGGCAGGCTCACAAAGGTTTACGGCGTTACGGAACAAGGACTTGTCCAACTGAAAAACCTGACTGAGGATCACGCGGCCACGGTTCCGCCTCTGTTTGAAATGGGCGGCGCGGGGCTTGTGTCTACCCTACGCGATGTGGGGCGGTACGCCCGTATGTTGCTTAACAAAGGCAGCCTTGAAGGAACGCGCGTGCTTTCCAGAAAAACCATTGAACTGATACGGCAAAATCACTGTTTGGAAAGCCAGGACGTACCTCGTTTCGGCTTCAGCGGCATGGCCGGATACGGGTATGGGCTCGGCGTGCGTACCATGATCGATACAAGCGCGGCCGGACTCAACGGTTCCTTTGGCGAGTGGGCGTGGGACGGCATGTTGGGCACGTGGTATTGCGTGGATCCGGTTGAAGACATGATCGCGGTTTTCATGGTACAGCGGCATCCGGGCGGCAATGACGACCTGCCGAAACGCTTTGCCCAGACGGTGTACGGCGCTATAAACGATTGATCACGGCACCGGTACGAGACTCAAGATACGGGAGATGACCGCATCCGGATCAAGCCCGTCAGCTTCGGCTTCATACGACAGCACGATGCGGTGGCGGAGTACCGGCAACGCGACCGCTTTGACGTCATCGGGGCTGATAAAAGAGCGTCCCTCAAAAAGCGCGTGTATTCTAGCGCACCGGTACAGGGCGATAGAGGCGCGGGGAGACGCTCCAAAATTGATGTACCGGTATATGCCTTCCCTTTCGATTCTTTCGCCTCTTTCCCGCTGACCGCCCCTTACCGGAGCGAGTCTTGTAGCGCCGACGACGGAAACGATGTATGCGGCAAGCCTTTCGTCAACATGAACCGCGTCCGCTGCGGTCTGGAGGGATTTCAACATGCTGATAGTCAAGACATGGGGAAGAGGAGCGACGGTTTTCCTTCCCGCGACAAGGGAGAGCATCGAAACCTCTTGTTCGGGGTGCGGGTATTTTATGAGCAATTTAAGCAGGAAGCGGTCTAATTCGGCTTCGGGCAGAGCGTAGGTGCCTTCGTGTTCAATGGGATTCTGGGTCGCAAGCACAAAGAACGGGTGCGGCAGGGAATAGGTAGTCTCGCCGATAGTAACCTGCATTTCTTCCATTGCCTCAAGGAGCGCGGATTGCACCTTGGCGGGCGCACGGTTGATTTCATCGGCAAGGATCACATTGGCGAAAATAGGACCCCGCCGCACGGAAAAGGTACCGGCGGCCTGTTCCCACACCATTGTACCGGTCAAATCCGCGGGGAGCAGATCCGGCGTAAACTGAATCCGCTTGAACACAAGCCCCGTAATATCCGCGAGACTTTTCACGGCTAATGTTTTCGCGAGGCCCGGCACTCCCTCAAGAAGGATATGTCCTCCGGCGATCAGCGTCATAAGAAGACCGTCGATCATGTCCTCTTGTCCAATGACGCGGTTTGCAAGGGCTTTTCTGCACGAATCAAGTATCGGTTGAACTTCCATGTCCGGTAGTATACACAAACCGTATGTCTTTTGCAAGACATTCCGCGGGATATATGGGCGGAGCGGCGGCGCGCTTACGGCGCAGGTGCGGCTATGGGTGAAGAGTTGGCGCGGCTAGGGACGCAGAGGCGGCGCGCTTACGACGCAGGTACGCATATACGAGGGCGAGTGTTAGCCGCACACACGAGCGGGTGCGCGCCTCACACGCGGGCGAGTGTTAGCCTCACACACGGGCGCGTGTGAACCTCACACACGAGCGGGTGCGCGTCTCACACGCAGGCGAGTGTTAGCCTCACACGCGGGCGAGTGTTAGCCTCACACATGGGCGAGTGTGCATCTCACACGCGGGCGAGTGTGAACCTAACACGCGGGCGGGCGCGCGTCTCACATACGGTAAAAATAGCGCGTATCGCTCACAGTAGAGAGAAAAAACACCGCGCCGCGCCTTGGCGCGTATGCCAAACGCATGAAGTCCGCTATCGCAGACCGGCACAGCGCGGCGTGGAATGCGGCGGGAAACGAGCCGCATCAATGCAGAAGGTTGAGCGCATCGGCGAGCTTTTTGAAAAATTTGAAAAATTGTCAGGGTGAAATCACTATAACGTTAGTTCTAAAGCGCTTTGCCGCTTGATTTTTTTTACAAATATGGTATAATCAAGGGCAATTCCAAATTGTGGAACAAAGAATACTTTTGGAGGCGTTATGCGCAAACTCGTTTTAATACTTATAGCCTTTATTGCGGTAGCCACCTTTATAAGGGCTTTTGATAATAGAGGCGCGCTAACATCCGCTCTTTCGAGCCAGACCGCTGATATAGCTGATGATGGTTCAGATTAATTTTTACCGTGTATTTATACAAATAATGATACGAGAACCAATCATACATTCAAACAATACTTCTTTTGAAACGGTTTTAGATGAAACCTGTGAACGGCTGTTAGGAAAAAAAGGGCAGTATTCTATTACCCGCCTTGTGCAGATGGAAGCCGATTTGGTAGAAATGGAGAAGGAACTTGATATATTCTTGCAGCATTATAAAGCGCAATGAAATAGTTCTTGCAATCCTTCTCTTTTTTTGCGCTATATACAAGCTTCCTGCAAAAATACGTTTCAGCGGCATAGATGTATCAAACGACAGCAGAGCGCTCTTCAGGGTGGATAGCTATAGCGGCGTCCGTGAAGAAAGCGCTTTGTTTGTGTCTCAGCTTGTTGATTTAAGCCTGAAACAGCTCACTACGGTACCTCAAAAGCTCGATCTGCTTGAAAACGGCAGGATGCTCCTTGCGCGGAATAGTTTCGGCTGGACCCGTATTCCGGTTGCCGGCGGTCTTCCATCGCTGTTTACAGACTATCCGTCCTTTATTGAACGTTCAGAGGTTTCCGCCACCGCGGTTGAGAACGCGGTAGTTTCGGGAGACGGGAAATGGCTCGTGCTGCTTGAGGGCGTAAGCGCCGCGTACGGTAATCTTATACTTATGAATATCAGTTCAGGCGCAAGGGCATTCATCGCTTCCCATGTGGAGAAATCGGATCGTCATTTCCCCGTCCGGTGGAGTCCTACCTCGCGGGCGTTTATCTATGCGCGGGACGGTAATCTCTACTACTATCAAGTTGACGCTGCGGATCATGTAGAGGAACGTTACCGCTTGATAGGGGAAGGAAGCATCGCCTGCGCGATGTGGGAAGAACAGGGCGACTTTTTCTATATTAACGATGCCGCGGTGTACCGTATTAGAGGCGCGGAGATTTTCTTTCGTTCCATGTACCGTGATTTTCTGGAAATCGGGTATGTATCCGGAACGCTTCCCTTTACCTTTGACCCTGATTTTGACGAGTTTTATGTATCGCCCGATGCGCGTTCCCTTCTGATTTCTAAAGCGGATCGGACGCTCTTTTTTTATCCGCTTGGTAACGATGGCGGAACGACACAGCCGTATCTCCAACTGCCCGAATTGTGTTCAGCCGTTACGGTGATCTGGTCATCGGCCAATATCATAACGGTTTTTGCGCGTAATGGATCCGCTCAAAGCGTGTACCGGTTAAATGCCGACACCGAAGCGGCATTTGTTCCCGTTGCATCTCCCGGTATGGACAATGCGGCGCTTTCCCCTGACGGCACGCGTGCGATTCTTTGGGGAGAAAAAGGGGCGGCTCTTTACGACTACATACAATGGCGGAACATACTGTCCATTAGCGCGGCGCCGTCCTATGATTGCTTCTGGCTTGGGTATGATGATTTTATTATCGGCGATGAAAAACGGATTGAGCGTATTCATATCAATCAGGATAACGGCGTAACCCGAAACCTTATCTGTCTTTCTTCTGCAGATAGCTTCGCATTTGAAGCCAATACCGGCCGAATACTTGCCCGCAATAATGGGACGTGGTTTGTTACGGACGGGCGTATTGCTTGGGCAGAGATACAGGATCCCGCGGTACGTCCGGCTTCAGTCGTGTCGGGGCGTTACCGTGTATATCTCGAAGAGCAAAATACGGGTTTATACGAAAACCTTCCCATGATACGGAATATTACATCGGTTGGAACCATGCCGCTTGTGCGTATCCCTGACTCAGGCCGTACGGATGGAACCGATAGCGGTAACGTCATCGCCCTGTGCTTTGATGTGTACGATGATGTTACCGGCGTCCGCCATGCGCTTGATGCGCTTGATTTTTTTGGCGTGAAAGCGACGTTCTTTCTGAATGGCGAATGTATCCGCCAATATTCCACTGCGGTAAAACGCATCGTTGACGCAGGGCATGAGGCTGCGTCTCTGTTTTTCGCACCGCTTGATCTGTCTACACCCCGTTACATAATAGACGGCACTTTTATTTCACAGGGGCTTGCCCGCAATGAAGACGAATTTTTTGCTGCTACCGGCAAGGAGTTAAAATTGCTCTGGCACCCGCCTTTTTATATAACGTCACGGGAAATAACAGGAGCGGCGCGGTCCCTGGGGTACAAAACGGTTACATGGGATGTTGATCCGGGAGACGCTATCACCAAAGCGGAGGCATTGCGGCTGGGAGTGCCGTTCAAAAGCGCCTCTGATATGATTGACGCCGTCATGGAGCAAACGCGAAACCGCTTCGTGATTCCGGTACGGCTTGGGCTATTGCCGGGAGGACGCGAGACGTATTTGTATAACCGTATCTTTGTCTTGCTTGACGCCCTTATCAACGCCGGCTACTCGATTGTACCGGTATCAACCATAGTACAATAGCCACTGCGTGGGGCAACTTGCTTCTTGCTTTGAGCGCTGCTAGAAGCATAGGGCGGGGGGCGCGGGGGATTCGTTCCCCCGCATACGTCATTATGGAATGACCGGCGCCGCCGCCGGATAGAGAGCGTTCCCTTCCTGCGCGTCGCAAAAAAAAGAGCGGCGGCTCCGTAAAGAACCGCCGCCGCAATGAACTACTCCGCCTGGATAGGATTTATTAGTACAAGAACTTTATCCTGTAGGTACCGGAAGATGAAGAACTATGTCCTTGAACTATGAGCGTTATAGTACCGGATGACGATACATAGAACTCTTGACCGCTGTATCCAGCATCAACGTTACTGAATAGATATGATCCGCTGCTATCCATTGCGGATACTATAATATCACCATAAGAGTTACTATAACCATAATCTTCCCAGTAAATATCGTAGTAGTAACCTGAGTTCGCATAGAAGCTGTAATAATGAGTGTCTCCGGAATAAAGAGTAGTAGAATACCATGTATTATTCGAAAGAGATGCGGATGATGATGGTGTCGTTGCGTAAGTATACGATGGCTGTGAACCCTCTCCATAGCTGCTGTTATAGGCGGACACTTTGTAATAGTAGGTCGTACCTGACGATAGTCCGGTATTCGTATAGGAAGTACTGCTTGTTGAAGTAACATAGGAATACGAGCCGGAACTGCTTGTCGCACGGTATATATAATAACCGGAAGCGTTAGACACCGAATTCCACGATACCGTAATGCTGCTTGAAGAGCTTGCCGAGGCGGATACGCCGGTCGGCGCCGAAGGAACACCGCTAGAGGAGGACGATGTCGTTGCGTAAGTATACGATGACTGTGAACCCTCTCCATAACTATTATGGGCGGACACTTTGTAATAGTAGGTCGTACCTGACGATAGTCCGGTATTCGTATAGGAAGTACTGCTTGTTGAAGCAACATAGGAATACGAGCCGGAACTGCTTGTCGCACGGTATATATAATAACTGGAAGCGTTAGACGCAGGATCCCACGATACCGTAATGCTGCTTGAAGAGCTTGCCGAAGCGGATACGCCGGTCGGCGCGCTTGGTGCGGTTGTCGTACTACTGCCATTAATCTGGGTATAAAGCGAATTGATAAAATCGGCCGCTGCGCTCCTGATCTGCCCAATTTGCGTTGTATTTAAGGATTTGCTGGAATCCAATACCAGATAAATAATTGAGGAGCGTTGCTCAATCTGTGTATCTGTCGCGCCGCTTATGGAATATTCACTGTTTCTTTGCCATGCCGTTGCGTCGGGAGCCATGAGCCATTGTTTCGCTGTTGATTCATCGGTAGACGGATTATAGCCCGTAACTCCGGTAAACGCAAAATTGACCTCTGACCCATTTATAGCGCCGGTTATGGGACCCACTCCTTGACTTGAACCAAGCCCGCCCGCGTAAGTTATACTGCCGAAGGTATACACCATGCTTGATCCTGTACCCGTTCTGGTTATGGTACCTTCGATATATTTTGTCGATGCCGCCGCGTCCGTAGGATTCGTGCCGGTTACATCAAAGGTCATCCGTACCTTGGTGCCGCTTGCAAGTAATGTGGTCTTCATCGTAAAGGTGGTGTTCGTGTGCGCTATTACCTCTAAGCTGTCGGCAATACTCTGAAAAGTCGTTTGTAGTTGTTCGAAATTCGTTAATCGCTGACTTTTTTCCGGACTGGCTATCTTTGCCAAATCGGCGTCAAACTTTGTGGCGTCAGAGACATCCTCTCCCGAAACGCCTACGGAATACGCGGTAATGGACTTTCCCGCTATGGTACGGCTCGCAATTTGCTGGCTTAAATACGTGGTATACTCATTATCGCTATCGAAGGTTTGTCCTTCAATCGGGGTTACTGCGGACATTCCCGTTGATCCGTTATCAAGCCCATCCGTAAAGGTAACTACATTCACCGACGTAAGGTTAGCCGGATACTGGGTTTCCCTGCTTTTGAGATTAGCCAATGCCTGGTGAACCGAATAGAAGAGCGCGGTACCCTGTGCGGATGAAATGGTGTAATTCGAATTAAGCTTATTGAGAAGGCTGGTTTTTCCCGATGCATCAAGAAAAACAGGAACCCCGCCGGTTAAGTCGTTTGCGGTTCCCGCAAAAGAAATAATCCCGATGTACACTCCTTCCTGTACTGTATTGCCGGTGTTGTTACCGCCAGTGTTGTCGCCGCCGGTATTGTTACCGCCGGTATTGTCGCCGATGGTAAAACCGCCGTCGCCGTCATCCCCGCCGGGGCATCCGGTAAATAAAAAAACTCCGAATACCAGCAGCATGCTGAGTACTCCCGAAATCGACAGTTTGCGTTTCATAACTGTCCTCCTAGACATGAAAGAGAACTACACGCATTGAAACGCCGCCTCCATACGCGGTATACTGACAATGCGTTTAGC
>JAITAN010000186.1 GCA_031284105.1 Treponema sp.
TTGAAAAAATGAGATATAGTGAAAAAAATGTGCGTTTTTGGCTGTTAGGTACTTGACAAAGCCAAAACAAGCCTCATAATTGCCTGTTGCCTGTTGCCTGTTGCCTGTTGCCTGTTGCCTGTTGCCTGTTGCCTGTTGCCTGTTGCCTGAACTCCGCTCTTGCGAGTAACCAACGTTTTATTATCATAAGCATAGTATACTCCGCGCAGGCGATCCGTGCAAGAGGCGCTTATGCCAAAAATGCCAAAAAAGTCAGAAATGCTAAACACGCCAAAAAATACGGGGCCATTGAAAAAAAGCGCGAGGGCCGCGGCCTCAAGAAAAAAGACCCCGCGGCCATGCCGCGCGCCCGCCCGTTCGCTTCCCAAAACGCCGCAAAGGAAGTATAATAAGACGGTTCCAAAACGTTAAAGAATTGGGAACCGGCCGTAGAGAAGGAGGTTGTTATGGAAACAACGCGGATCATAGAACCGGCGTTTACCCTCGAGCAATTCATAGCAAGTATGCAGGAGCTCAGGAAAAGCCACGAAGAAAGTATGCAGCACTTGAAGGAGATCGACAAGCTGCTCAAGGAGACGGATCGCATTGTCAAGGAAAATGCCCAACAGATGAAGGAGACCGACCAGCGGATGAAGGAAACCGACCGGCAGATGCAGGAAACCGACCGGCAGATGAAGGAAACGGATCGGCGGATGAAGGAAACCGATAAGCACATCGGGGCCCTTACCAACCGTTTCGGCGAAGTGGTCGAACACATGGTCATCCCTAACCTGGTGGCGAAATTTGCGGAGTTGGGCTTTACCTTTACCAAAGCCACCAACGCCAAAGTAGCGAAGGGCGAACACGCCATCCTTGCGGAGATTGACGCGCTTCTCGAAAACGGCGATACGGTGATGGCCGTCGAAATCAAAAGCAAGCCCACTACGGACGACATAGACGACCATATTACACGCATGGAAAAAGTGCGGCGCTATGCGGACCTGCACGGCGATACGCGGAAATACTTGGGCGCGCTGGCCGGGGTCGTGTTTAGCGACGGCGCAAAAACCTACACGCTGAAAAATGGCTTGTATGTGGTTGAACCGTCCGGCGACACGTTTAACATCACCGAACCGAAGGGCAGTTATCATCCCCGCGTCTGGTAAATACAACAAAGAAAGGAGCGAAGGGCGCGGCATAGCGTACGTGTGATGCGCGATCTCTTTCCCGCACCGGCGCGCCCCGTCCCTCCCTTTACCGTGCGCGGCGGTTCACCATATCAGAAAATCTTTTCCCAAAAGACGAAGTACCGCCTCGGTGAAGAAATAATCCGCGTAAATAATGGGGACTTCCGTTGTGGCGGGACCGTCATGATAGGCGGTAGTTCCCTTCCCGATAATGCCGTCATGTTCACTATCCCAATCCGCGAAAGCTTTTTCGCAAGAACGCAGTATCTTGAGCGCGGCGTCCATATAAAGGGGTTTTTCATACTCTCCAACATATTCGGCGATTTCCAAAAGACCGCAGGCAGCGATCATGGCCGCAGTGGAATCGTACTTGACCGGATCATGCGGCGCGCGGAAGTCAACCACGGGAAGCCAGCTGTGTTGCGCAAAGTTAGCGATCACATAATGGGCGATCTTCTTCGCCGTATCCAGATACCGTTGCCGTCCTGTATGACGGAAACTCAACGCGTACCCGTAAACCGCCCATGCTTGCCCTCTGCTCCACGAAGAGCCGGAAGCGTACCCCTGTCCGCCGGGGATTTCAAGACATTCCCCTGTTTCAGGAGAAAGGACGGCTATGTGGTTGCAGCTTCCATCCGGACGTACCAGCGTTTGTATTGCCGTATCCGCATGATTTTGTGCAATATACGCGAATCGCGGATCGCCGGTTTCTTTGGACGCCCAATACAAGAGGGGAATATTCATCATACAGTCAATGATGATCCAGCCGGCGCGGTCGCCATTCCATGCGCGGATGAATTTACCCGCAGGATTATACCGCCCAGCCAGAATGTTCGCCGCATGAAGCCCCCTTCGGCGGGAAACCGCATTTCCCGTCAGCCGGTAGTTCGCCACCGAGGAATGGAGCCACATGAACCCTACATCATGGTAAAGCCCTTCAAAGCCTTCCAGAGCCTCATCCAGCCGTTCTTCTACGGCTTCCGCTAATGTCCGGTACCCTTCGTCTCCTGCGGCATAGTACATTTGCCACAACATTCCGCTCCAGAATCCATTGGTCCACCAGTAGATACCTTCACCGGTATCTATGTCGCGGTAACGTCCGTCTTGGGGAATATAGGGGATAACGCCTTTCATCCGAAAACATTCGGCGCTCAACTTGGCATTGAGTTTTTTTAACACGTCTTCCGCCCATTTCACATCATCAGATGGTACATCATATTTCATACTTGCTCCTTATCTTCAGACCGGTATTTCAATGGCGCTGTTATCAAAAGCGCCTGAAATGATAAAATAACGGCAACCGTTGCCCCCCGTTCGTACCGAGACCCGTGGAGGACAACCGCCGGCTTCGTCATTTCCCATTGTAGTTCCGTTACCCGCCCATACCGCGGACGCCCAGAACGTGGTACCCGGCTCTACCGTCCCTTGCAGTACGGGGACAACCACCGAAGGATGGATCACATTGAGGTTAGGCGCGGGAATGACAACCGATCCGCGGCGGCGGGACGCGGGAATCATATCATCGGGTAAGTCTTCTTCCAATGCGGCAATTCGGGAAGCCGCCCACGGAAAAAGAATCGACGCCGAAGACTGCGCTTCTCCCGCCGCGCTGCGGACAGGCAGGGCGTCATCCGTGTCATTGTACCGGGGAATGGAAAAGCCGCCCTCTACCGCATGGAGGAAACGGCCGCTCTCAATTCGGTGAATACGAACATGCCAGTCGCCTATACGAGCCAATACCGTAGTAACAGACACATCGCCCCACGGCTGCCAGCGGCTCTTCACCCACTTCTCTCCCGCCTCTTGATCCGTTACCTCCCGCCGTTCCCGCCAGTACCCGTCATCTTCCGACAAGAGCAGCATCGAGTCGCATCCGGTCTTTTCGATATTGTAGTTACTGTGAGATACGCAAAAGCCGAAACGCGCCGAGTAGGCGAATTTACAGTATTTCTGCGCCGCATGATTCATATCGAAATAAGGGTAGCGTCCTGCGGTAAGCAACTGGGCGTCCGTAACGCTGTTACTGATGATAAAACCGGGTATCTTATCCGTCATGCAGAAATACCGCGCTTTTTCCGCTCCGCGGCGCGCATCGAAACTCAACGGCGCTTCATCAGCCTGCCAGAAGGGATGGTCATCCTTCAAAGCAAGGATAAGGTAGGTTTTCAGCGCCCAATACGGCGAACCGGGTGAATTGTACGCATCCGCCATAATAAGGTTGGGATAGGCATAGCCCACCGAAAGGATGCCGCCCGCATCAAGGATAGGGCGGGAAAACCAGCGCCGCAAATTTCGCAGTACAATGCCCTTCATTACGCCCCAAGGCAGAGCCTCAATACCGGCGAAGGCGCACGCGGAGAAAAAGGCGGATTCTGCAAAACGGTAGGTGAGACTGCGTCCGTAGGGAATTATTGAGCCGTCATGATAAAACCACATGGCAAACGATGCGGCAAATGTTTTTGCACGTTCACGGAACCGGTCCGCAACACGGTCTATTGAGGAGACTGTACGCTTCCGATGTTCCGCAAGCGCGATCAGAATGAGACTATAAAAGTGAAAGCCCATTGGATTGTAGAGATCGAAAGAGCCGCCTTCCCCATCCTGATACCAGCCGTCCCCGCGATAACAAGATTCCACAACGGCAAAGGACGCCTGTTCCGCTTCCTCGTTCACCGGAAGCCCCAGTTCACGAAACGCGGCTTGAACGATAAGCCGGAAAAAGTGCCAGTTCATGGGCGGCAGTTCCTGCGTCTCAATAAACGAAAGCCAGCGGTAGAGGTTACGCTTGCTCTGTTCGTCCAGCGGCTCCCAAAAGACGCGGGGCGCAAGGAGCAGCGAGAAAGCAATAGCCGCCATCTCTACAAGCCGCTGATCCCGATAACCGCAATCGCCCCAGTAATCGTTGTCATCCGGATTTACCCCCCGGATGAGGGTCGTCCGCAGCGCATCGATACCGGGCCATACGCGGCCGCCTGAAATGAACGGGGCTATGCCCCAAAGACAACGGCACCAGCCTTCCATTCGGGCGATCTTCGGCGGATAGAGGGCCGATGCGGTTCCCAAATGGTACCCGCCTGCTCCGGCATGAGCGGTAAGAGGCGCAAGCAGCTCCTCAAGGTTCCGCGCCAAATCCGCACGGGTTTTCAAAGAATTGCGGTAAACAGGAAAATCGAATTGCATAGTATACTCCTTAATCTCTCTATTGTATCATGCAAACGGAGTATAAACAACCGGAACATAGTTACACGGGCGTCAAGCCGGAGGGCTTTCAACTAGAGCGCGGCAGCGCCAAGTAATTCTTCCCGCGCGGACAGCTTGAGGGCATCGAATAGCTCCGCTATATCGCCCTGCATGATGAGATCTAGCTTGTAGAGGGTAAGGTTGATACGGTGATCAGTGAGTCTGTTCTGAGGGAAATTATAGGTACGAATACGTTCTGAACGATCTCCTGAACCAATTTGATTTTTGCGGACTTCGGCGCGTTCGGCCGCGGCTTTAGCGGCTTCCGCCTCATAAATACGGGCGCGGAGTATACGCATCGCCTTCGCCTTGTTCTTTATCTGACTCTTTTCGTCTTGGCAATGCACCGTGATACCGCTCGGAATATGAATGATACGCACCGCCGAATCGGTCGTGTTGACGCATTGCCCGCCCGGTCCGCCCGCCCGCATCACGTCGATACGCAGATCATCCGGCTTGATGTCGATTTCGGTTTCGTCCGCTTCGGGTAGAACCGCAACCGTAACCGCCGATGTGTGGATACGCCCGGAAGCTTCGGTTTCAGGCACCCTCTGTACACGATGAACACCCGACTCATAGCGGAGATTTTCATATACATTATTACCGTTTATAGAAAACACAATTTCTTTAAACCCGCCGAGTCCGGTTTCGTTTGAGTTCATAATTTCAAACTTCCAACCTTTGGTCTCGGCAAAGCGGGAATACATGCGGAAAAGATCCGCGGCAAATAGGGCGGCTTCATCTCCGCCGGTACCGGCGCGGATTTCTATGATGATGTTTTTCTCATCAAGAGGGTCTTTAGGGATAAGGAGAAATTTGAGTTTCTCTTCCGCGTCCTGCACCTGTTTTTCTAATTCTTTTACTTCTTCTCTGGCAAGTTCTCTCATTTCAGGGTCTTTTTCTTCTTGTAAAAGCGTCTTTGCATCATTAAATTGAGAGGTACGCATTTCAACTTCACCGTGCGCGGCCACAATTTCACCAAGATGAGCGTATTCTCTCATTAAATCCCGGTATCTGTTCTGGTTTTTTACCAATTCCGGCTCTTGTACCAGTATTGACAGTTCTTTATAACGGCAAAGCATGGAATCTAATCTTTCGTTCATATTATAATGATAACACACTATGACGTATTTGTGAAGCTACTATGCGGGAGTACAACGCAGAGGACAAATATTGATTATCGCAATCATCCTCTGACATATACCCGATCATAATCAGAGGTCAGACATAGCGTAGGTCCAGGGATCAGGCACGGGCAGCGTCAGCCCTCCTCCTCCGCCGGTTGCGTTAGACGCTTTCGGCCCGGCAGTGAGTTTGAACTCAGAGCGCACTTCTAACCTAATAAAGCCCTGATAAAAGTTGTATACGGCGTCTGCGGGTGCGAATCCGTTGAAATGGACGTGGGCGATGATGCCTGTACAACGGGCCGCGGGAGCCTGATAGGGATAGTATGGGGAAGTTTCCGAACAACTCTATTTTTTGATTCTGTTTGAACACAATCAACCGCTGACTGATGCCAATTTAGACCGTGTAAGCCAACGCCATCTACCAGAGTGATTCCCATGGCTCATTACTGTCCAGTCGTTTTATAGAGCGCAGGCCGAAATATTCCGCTATGGACGTGTTGTGCCAATCATCTTTATCATCAAGAACATCGCCTAACCCATAAAGAGCAGCGTGCCGGTCTATCGCGGGTATCGGCGCTTTTACTTCCACATCCAAGTTTCCCTTTTCTTTTTCCGAAAGAATATATTCAATACGGTTTTGCCATTTCAAATATATACCGACAATGTTTTTACCGGCACTTATAACAGAAAAGAAAAGAGACAACAGCAGTAAACTGACAATAATATACTTATTCCGTACAACTATCGCCGGCAGTGGTATATCATATTGTCCTAAAATATTACCAAGTGTTATTACTGAAAATACAAACAAAATCAAAAAAGCCCGGTCAGGAAGTGTAGGCGAAAGTACCATGGAATATACGCTTGCAAGGGCGGCCAATGCGTAAAAATACGAAAATAGATTAATCCGGTGTTTTTGATGATACCGTAAATCAAAACCGAAAAATGCAGCAGCCACAATTATGGTCAATCCGTGAGTCCTAAAAAATATCAAGGTAACATCAACAAAACGTTTGAGCAGCATTATGAGCAAAGCGTCGCCGCTGTGTCCGCCTCCCATTTCTTTGATAACATCCGCACGTACATAGTTGCCGGGAGCGGCAATAAGCAGAGCAAAGCCGATTAAGAAACCGGCGGCTCCTGTTATTTCAAACAAAGTAATTCGTTCCTTGTGTATAATTTTCATTACAAAATATGCCGCCAGCAGAAACAATACCGCCGCGCCGGTGTTTTCTTGGCTCCATCCAGCCAAAACACCTATAAAGAAAAACAATAGCGATAGAGGCATATTCAGTTTATAATTTTTTTCATCATGTCGTTTTTTGAAGGGCGCAAGAAAAAACAGAACGATGGTTGTTGTCCATAAATAAACACAACTTCCACCAAGCCACAAAAAATTCTGCCCCCATGCCGGGACAAGAAACCAGTAGAACGTGTTGATCGCAAGAAATATCCACGGATTAATTTTGCGCCAATTCCCGGTTATATGAAAACAGGTCAATAAAACAAACAAGGTATATACTATCGTATTGGCAATATTGAAGACCGGTTTGCCGGCAAGCAGCCAGAACTGGGCAAAAAATTGCGCGACGCATCTGCCGCCCCAGGTAAGCCATTGGTTATACTGGTACTTGACTATATCGGCAACGGAATTGATACCAATCGGCACGTTGTAATCATCCGCTATCAACGGCGTGAAAAAGTTTAGCACAAAAAATAATAAGATTACGCCAACCGAGAGAATCCACGGGATACTCTCAAAAAAATTAAAACGATTCTGTGTTTCCATATATACTCCTTTTTCTGAAGACAACCAGCCGTTGTCCCAAGTAATTTAATCCCGTAAACAGACACATTCCGGCAAACAGCGCGGCGTTCTCCCATACCCGTTGCGGCGCTTGCCGCAGCAAAAAAGCAACCGCGGGCTTTGCGATGCCGTATGCAAAAAAGAAATGTAATGTACATGGCTATCTTTTATGGCGAGACTTCGCAATATGTCCAGTGTTTTATCTTTTGACCCGTCATCGACAAAGATAAATTCAAATTCCTTTTCCGGCCTTATTATTGAAAGCGCCCTTACTGCTTCCGTATAAAATAAGAGGAGAACGGCTTCTTCGTTAAAGCATGGGACAACGAGAGATACATATATTTTTTCATTATTTTTATCGGTCAAGGGTTACCCCCTTTGAAATAAACTATTTTAGATTTCTCCGATACATGATTCTTGCAGACCAAAGATTGCATTTTGTTAAGCAGATGCCGTGTGGTTTCCGGCAGTACTTCCTGTTCGTTGTAACAGGGAACGATGATTGCCAATAGGGGTCTTGCGTCAAGCAAGGGGGGCGCCGGAACATAACGTTTCTTGACGTCCCGCGGCCATTTTTGCCGGCAATGCCTTAAAGCGGTCAGGATGGTTACCCGGCTTTTCCCCATCAAAAATTGTCCGGCGCGAGTTTTGGGA
>JAITAN010000235.1 GCA_031284105.1 Treponema sp.
AGACGGAGACGTTTCTGGAATTGTAAAGGGCTTATACTCGTTACTTGCCGGAAATAACGATTGAATGTGGGAAGAGACATATGTACTTTATCCGCCAGTTCATCGGCAGAAAAAGGCTCAGTGTAGTTTTTTCTCAGCCAGGAAATAGCCTCGGCAATCCGGCCGCCCTGTGTTCCAACAGCGCCAAATGTACGCAAAACACTTCCTTGGGGGCCGGCCAATATACGATAGTGAATCTCCCGGGTAATCATAGGAGCAAGTATCAAAATCTGTTCGGGCTTTTCAATGGTATCGACTAAACGCCCGAAGGCGCCCAGCACATCAGGCTGAACTTTTTCAAGTGATACCGCCGTATAGGAATCGTCGCCGCCGGGGACGTTCCCGGTTTCAGCCAACAACTGGGCTATAATATGCCTGTCCAGAAAGAGTGAAAGCGACAGAAAGGGCTTTTCTTTTGAGGCTTTGGTTACCATAGTTATTCCCGGCATATCAACACAGGAAATAAGACAATAGCCCTCGCCGTATTGATGTTCCCCGTTACCGATTATGGAACACTTAGACCCTTGAATGACTATCGCAATGACCGGACTGTAAACACAGTTTTCCCTTTCGTTGATAGTATCCCGCCTGAAAAACGTAAGACCCGGTATGGACGGTGTAAAATCTCCGACTACCGGAAGGACGTTTAAAATTTTTTCCTTTAAAGACAGCATTGTCCGTCCAAAATCAGAGTCTTGCATACCTTCTATCCTATCATTTGTTGATTAGTATGTATAGCCGTTCAAGCCCTTTTTGAGCGAATTAGGCAATATATTGAACGGATTGTATCTGGTATCACCCTATGCGGCATCTATACTATAAAAACAATGTTTTTGTAAGAGCGCGTATGTTCTTTAACACGGGGGATTTATTATGAGCAGGAAACGGAAGGTGTTCATAGCGGTATGGGTAACAATACCGTTTGTTATGTTGTTTATCGCGGCAAGTGTCAGACCGTTACGGCAAAGCGGCGCCGGTCAAAACATCACGGCGAATACGCCTGAATCTGATTCAAGCGGCGGCGAATTAACGCCCGCAGCCGGTACTGTTGTTGTCGGAATCGGGAGGGGCGCTGACCACGCCGCGGTTACCGCGCAGGCAATCGCAAACGCTGGGGGTCTTGAACGCATCGTCAGTAAAGGCGACACCGTTATTATTAAACCGAACCTTTCTTCGTCACGGGGAACGCTGACCTATCCGGGCAACACGGATTACCGCGTCGTGGCGGAGGTAGTCCGGCAGGCGCGGGAAGCGGGGGCCGGGCGTATCATTGTCGCCGAAGGCGCTGGCACCGGTCGTCCATTATCCGATCCGGTTATTAGACAAATTAGATACAACACCATAGCGGGTGTGGAATTTTTGGACCTCAACACAATTCCCAAAGAGGATTGCTATTTTGTAAGTTCTCCCAATAGAGTAACGAGAGAGCCGATTTATATGCCGAAAATATATGTTGATGCGGATGTGGTGATCAGCGTGCCAAAATTAAAAACAAACTACGCCGTCGGCCCTTCCCTCGGCTTGAAAAATGGTTTCGGCGCGCCGCCAAAGCCGCTGGTGAATGACGGCAGCGCGTGGAAATTGGGGCTGCATAGGCGCGGCATACCAAACTCGATAGTAGAAATCAACCTCCTGCGCAAACCGGATTTTGTCGTTATTGACGGAATCCTGGCCGGAGAAGGAAACGGCCCGACAAGTAACTCCCCTATTGACGCGCGGATTGTGTTTGCCGGTGCGGATGTCATGGCCGTGGATACCATAGCCGCTTATTTTATGGGATTTAATCCGCAAAATGTTCCGCATCTCAAACTTGCTGCGGAAAACGGCATTGGCGAATACCGGATGGAACGTATCGAAGTGGCCGGTGCTGACATACATGAAATCCGCATGGATTTTGACAGCCCCTTCCCCAAAGATTGACCGGAGCGGATATGAAAAAAATTGTATTTGCGGCCATTGCGTTTTGTGTAATGACCGTAAGCGCGCAATCACAAACAAGCGCAAAAAAAATTCTTGTCGCCTATTTTACCATGCCGGAATCAGGCGGAGTTGACGCGGTAGCAGGAGCAAGCAGATTGGTTATTGGCGGCAAGGTAAGCGGCAATGTTGAGTTTGTCGCAAACTGCATTCAAAAGGCGACAGGCGGGGATATGTTCGCCATAGGGACAATACAAACCTATCCGGGCGAGCATCAGCCCTTGCTTGAAGCGGCGCAGCACGAACAAAAAACAAACGCCCGCCCCCGTTTGGCGGCGCATATTACCGGCTTGCAAAACTACGATACGATTTTTATCGGCTATCCTATCTGGTGGTATGATATGCCCATGCCCCTCTACAGTTTTTTTGACGAATACAACTTTGCCGGAAAAAGGATAATCTCCTTTATCGTTCACGGGGGTGGCGGCGTTTTTGACACGGTAGAAAAAATTATCGCGCTGGAACCGGAGGCCGCCGTAAGCAAAGAAAGTTTTGTAGTCTCCCGCAACAATGTGGCCCGCTGCGAGCGCGATGTTACCGCATGGCTGCGCGGGTTGGGCATGGTTCGTTAAATGGCGGAAATCATACGGCGGGAATTGCTGTATCTCTGGTATTACTTCTCGATTCAGGCGGAGCAGATTATCGGGTATTGGCTGTTGGGCATGGCGCTGGGTTCTCTGGTTTCCGTGTTCGGCAAAGAAAAAATCCACACGCTTTTTACCGCCATGCGGAACACGAAAATGGGTGCTTGCGGCGTTGTTCCCGCTTCACTTCTGGGCATCGCTTCGCCGCTCTGTATGTATGGCACCATTCCGATTGCCGCCTCTTTTGCGGAGAAGGGCATGGCGGAAGACTGGATCGCCGCCTTTGTGATGAGTTCAATCCTCCTTAACCCGCAGTTGCTTTCTTACAGCGCCGCCCTGGGAGTTCCGGCGCTCGTTATCCGTTTTGCCGCTTGTTTCCTCTGCGGCGCGGCGGCGGGAATTTGTGTCAGGTTGTTTTTCAAGGACAAACATTTTTTCCGGTTTACGAAATTTGAAAACCTGTCGTCCCGCGACACCGACCCAAACCCGCTCATACGGTATCTGAAAAACTTCGGCAGGAACGTCAAAGCGACCGGAGGGTATTTTCTTGCCGGCATCGTTATTTCCGCACTTTTTCAGCGCTATGTGCCGCAGGAAGCCTTTGGAAAATTATTCGGAGCCAACAGAGGTTTCGGCGTGTTAATGGCGGCGACTATCGGCGTTCCCCTGTATGTATGCGGCGGCGGCACAATCCCGTTGCTTCAAGCGTGGCTCATGAACGGAATGACTATGGGCAGCGCGGCCTCGTTTATGATAACCGGCCCGGCAAGCAAGATCACTAATTTAGGGGCGCTGAAAATCGTGTTAGGCATAAAACATTTTGCCCTTTATGTGCTCTTTGTGATCGCCTTTGCGCTGTTAAGCGGGCTGATGATTGATTATGTGATCTTGCGGGGATAAAGGACTGTCGGCGCAAATGAATAACGGAGAAACACATGGAATATACACAATTAGGAAAAACAGGCTTACAAGTATCACGGTTTGGATTGGGCTGTATGCGTTTTCCCGAAAACAAAGAAGACGCAATTAAAATGGTGCGTTATGCCATTGATAATGGTGTTACTTATATTGACACCGCCTATG
>JAITAN010000055.1 GCA_031284105.1 Treponema sp.
TTTCATAATAAATTCCTTTAAAACTCCTTTTCAAAAGCTATATTTTCAAGACGTACGCCCTGATCCGGTATATGTATAATACATATACCCCTATATCTATAGAATAGAATAACAATTATCTTTTGTCAAGCGGTAAGGAGACGCAAACGGGTGGATTAAGCGTTATTTTCTAATAATGAACCGCTCTTGTTATTTCTTTATTCACGCGTTATACTATGCCTATTCCTTCGGAGCGTAACGCATCCTTGAAAATAAACCCTGCCGGGATTTTTTACTTTCATGTGAAAGCAAATGTATTTTTGGGGCTGTTGTTGCCGATGGATACGGAGATGATGATTATTTCCGTGGCGAAGGAAGAGCGTGATTCGCCGTCTACAGTGTATGCCATTGCATACCGTTATTCATTGAAAAAGAGTATTTGAATAGAGATAGCCTGAATAAAAGCATATGGGACACGTTGCTTCGCGGACTTGAGCGGTGTATTGTGAGAATACATGGAATGAAAAATCAGACAGGGCGGTATTCATAGATGAGAAACCGGAAGCTCAAGAAAGAAGCCGCCGAGCAGGAATTGTTTACCGCCGGACATGACGGCGGCGCCGGTATGCGTCGTATCGTGTAGAACGCTTGCTGTTGTTCAATTTTTATTTTTTAGTAGAGGTAACCCTACTGCTAATATATAGAGGAGATTTTTATGCAGCGATTTTTTTATGCATTGCTTGTTACCATCTGTGTGGAAGGACTTGCCGCTCAAGGCGTTGTTGACAACGTACAGCCAACCGCCCCATCGCCGCGTCCACCCCACTCGTCTCCCGTTTCAAAAACAGAGGGCACGGATCTCGCCATTACACGCATTGCGCTCTTTTCTTCCGGCGTGGGCTTTTTTGAACGCAGCGGTTCCGTTTCCGGCGCGGCTTCAATCGTCCTGCCTTTTAATGCCGGCGTTATTGATGATGCCTTAAAATCACTTGCCGTTAATGATCCGGCTTCCGCGTCTTTGCAGGTAAATTACCCGGCAGAATCAACGTTGGTTCGCACACTCCGCAGTCTTTCCATTGATTTAACCGGCAACCCGAGCCTTGCCGAGATGCTCGGTTCTTTGCGGGGCGTGGAAATTGATGTCTATGCGCCGAATCTCATATCGGGGCGGATACTAGGCGTTGAACACCGGTTTGTAACGACCGCCGACAAGGGCGGTAATGAACCGTACCTTTCGATTTTTACGCTAAACGGCATCAAAACCATCGCGCTTAAAGACATCTCCGGCGTTTCCTTCAAAGATGAAAAAATAAACGCCGACATCAATCGCGCCCTTGACCTCATTATGGCATCTCGCGCGACCGATACGAGAATCCTTACCGTACATTTAGACGGAGACGCGGCGCAGCATGAGCGTCATGTGTCTCTAAGTTACGTGATTCCCGCGCCCGTTTGGAAAGTTTCTTACCGGCTTGACCTTTCTACGAATAAGATTCAAGGGTGGGCAATTATTGACAATGACAGCGACATGGACTGGGAAAATGTTGAGCTCTCCCTTGTAACCGGACGCCCCGTCTCCTTTATCCAGCGGCTGTACACGCCGTACCACCTTTCGCGTCCGGTTCTGCCCCTTGCCATTGCGGGCATTGCGGAAGCGGCCGCGTACAATTCCGGCTGGGCGGAAGCGCCGGCTCCGGTTCCCGCGCCCCGAGCGGCGAATAAACAACTCGCGGACAGGGATGCGGGGGCCGTGATGGAAGAAGCGGCCGCTGATTCGGCATACATGCCGGCTGCCGAGCCGCTCGCTTCTGTTGCCGGCGGCGCCGTACAAACGGCCGCCGCCCAAATTGCGGGCGACTTGTTTGAGTTTACCATAAAGAAGCCGGTTACGCTTGCACGCCAGCAAAGCGCCATGCTTCCTTTGGTGGAGGCGCGTGTAGAGACCGAAAAGGTTCTTGTTTTCTCCGGTGAAAAAGCCATGCTCCGCGGAACCATCAACCCGACGATCAGTGCGGAACTCACCAATACGACCGGCATGAAGCTGCCCGCAGGTCCCATCACGGTGTACGATGGGGGGACATACGCGGGCGACGCGCTCATCAACTTTTTCCCAGAGAATGAGAAGCGGCTTATTTCGTATGGAGACGACCTCTCGGTAATGGGCGGCGTAACATCCGCGTCTTCCCGCAGCGTGGTATCCGTTCAGATAAGCAAGGGCGTTATGATCATCAACCGCAAGCAGGCGTATGAAAAAACCTACACCATAAAAAACGCATCCGGCGAAGAGAGACGCCTTATCATCGAACACCCTATCACAAAAGGCGCGGCGCTTGCGGAGGGCGTACGGTTCAATGAACGCACGGACAGCGTGTACCGGTTTACGCAACGGTTACCGGCTAACGGCGCGGTTTCGTTCACCGTTCAGGAAGAAGCGCCCATTGCCGAGCGTATTACCCTTACCCAGATTAGACTGGAATCCTTTGTGAGCTATGCAACGGACGCCGCGATTCCTGAAGATGTACGCGCCGCCTTGCGGAAAGCCGTTGATTTGAAGAGGGTCGCGGACGCCGCAACGGTATCTCTTGCGGATTGCGAAAGGGAGCTTACGCGGCTTACGAATGAACAGAACCGCATACGGCAGAACCTTACGGCGGCCGGCAATCAAACGGCCCAGGGGCTGGAATACCTCAAGAAGCTGTCCGATTTGGATACGGGTATTGACGAGCAGAACATCAGGATACGGGAAGCAAGAACCGCGGCGCAGAGCGCGCAGGGTAACTACGATGCGTATATTGCAGAGTTATCGCTGTAATGTACGGTATGGATGGGGCACGGGCTCACATAGTATGCGTCTATGTTTGAAATAAAAGCAGCGATAGATGATGAAAACAGACGGCTTGACCGCATCTTACGGAAATTGTTCCCTGATGCGTCCCTTTCGCATATATACGCTCTTTTGCGTAGGGGGAAGATTGCTGTAAATGGAAAAAAAAGCGGTGCGGAATGTGCTCATCTGCGCATCATGGCCGGTGATGTTATTGCCCTCCCTGATGAACTTTCCGCAGCATGGAGAAAAAAAGGGAGCGGGAACGATCCTTCCTTAACGCCGGACGCGCGCCTCCGCATCATTGATGAGGCGCGCATTATCTTTGAAAATGATGATCTGCTTGTTGTAAACAAAAGCGCGGGTATGCCCGTTCACGGCGGTAGTTCAAAAAAACAAAAAAATCTTGCGGAAATTGTCGATGCGTACCTTTCGGGAACGATTTCCGCTTCACTTTCGTTCGCGCCGGGACCCCTGCACCGGCTTGATCAGCCGACGAGCGGGCTGATTGTGTTTTCAAAGAGCCTTGCGGGCGCCCGGCTCTTTACGGCGCTTATCGGGGAACATACGGTCGTAAAACGCTATCTTGCGGTGGTTGACGGTTATATTGAAACGCCCGCTCTGTGGCGGGATGCTCTTGTCCGTAACCGTGAAGAACGAAAGACGTTAGCCGCGGAACGCGGAGACGCGGGCGTTCACGCGGCCGGCGTCCAGAACGCGGAAACGTATGTTGAACCCCTTGCCTCCGCGTCCGCGTATTCGCTTATTCTTGCGGAAATACGTACCGGCAGAACCCATCAGATACGTTCACAGGCCGCTCTTCACGGGCATCCTTTGGCCGGAGACAAGAAATACGGCGGCAGTTTTTTGAAGACCGGACTGCTGCTCCATGCGTATTCGCTTGAGTTTCCGGCTGAAACAGGGCTTCCCGCTCTAGAAGCGCCGCCGCCCCATACGTTTCGGCGGTTTATAAGAGCGGTTTTTAACCCTGAAGGCTCAGCAGCCGTTTTATGCGGGCGACCGCGCCATTTGCTTCCGCATAGGAAGGATCGATGCGCAGAGATCTTTCGTAGGCTTCTTGAGCCGGAACATACTCGCCCGCGGCTTCGCGGGTAATGCCCAACCGGTACCACCAGAGGGCGATACCCGGCTCAAGGTGAACCGCCGTCGTATAGGCAATATCCGCATGGCGGTATTTCCCCTGAATCCGGTAAATTTCCCCGATAAAAAAATAAGCCGTTGAAGCCCGATCATTACGGGGCAGGGCGTTGACAAAACGCTGCATCAACGCGAGGGAGCGTTCATAATCGTCCAAATAGAAATACGCTTCGCCCATGATCTCATTAAGGCGGTAATCGTTTGGGTACAGCGCAAGGCCCCTTTCACCCCACGCGATAACGTCCCGATAGTTTTTGAGACGCTGTAACGCCCATGTAAAAACGACGTATGTATCGGCGGTGGCTATTTTTCTATCGATTTCCTCCATACATATACGAATTGCTTCATTGTAATATCCATTTGCTTCAGATAAGCGGTTCCTTGCTTCAAGTTCCCGTCCGCTGCGGTACTGTTGTAACGCGTCGGGCCTCTGTGAAGCTTGCGCAAAAAGATTGCCGCTAATCAATAAAGAAATAAAAAAAAGAACGGATAATTTCATATAGTAAAATGTACCTGTCATTTGCTAAAATGTCAAGCATTGGCGGCGCGTATGTGAATAACAAAAGATACTTTCACTTTTACGCATCGCGGGAGAACATTGCGCCCCCTCAGGTAAAACAGGGAGGTGAAATAGGCGGTGAGCAAAAGAGAACGGGGCGGGCGTTGGGCCGGGCGTCTGGAATCGGGCGGCCGCATTACGCAAGCGGATAACCGGAAGGGGTTATATAAAACCCGTGAGGAAGCGTTGCATGTGCCCGAGGGTTCGTTGGAAGGGCAAACGGTACCATGAAAATCCGCGCCGAACAGGGGATTGCATTAGCCGTAATCAGGGGCAGGAGCCGCGAGGCGGGCGGTTTGGGCCGCATTGCCCCGCGGAGCCATGCCCGCGGCCCGCAACGCACCGCTGAAAACAGGGAAAAAATAATGAAAAAACCCAACAATTAACGCTTGACAACTTTTACGTTCCGTGATAGAGTATTTCACATGAACAGGGCAAAATCGTGTTTCAAAGCCGTCTCCATAATGAACGGCGTG
>JAITAN010000067.1 GCA_031284105.1 Treponema sp.
GTTTTTTGCAATTATTGCAAACGCGGTTTTGCCGCTCGTATGCCTCGCGTTTCATATTGTCGCTAAAGGCGCGAATGTTTAGATGGCGTTCCTCGCGGTCCAATACATAGGCGTAAATACCCTTTTTATTGTCTATGGCATCGTCCCGCATCAAACGGGAAACTTCCTTTTCCAATGCGGCGGGGTCAAGCGTTTCATCCTTAAATTTATTGTATAAATTACCCCAATCAACGCCCTTCATTTCTTTTCGGTAATTTGGGAATTTGCCTTGCGTCCAGGTTATCACCGATTGAAAATATGACCATAACTCAAGGGCATCGGGGGCTTGCTGGTGTTTTGACATATACTCGTTTATATCACGGTCTGAAATCCAACCGATGGCCGTTTCCACATAGTCCTGCCGTATTGCCGCTCCGGTGAGGTATTTGTTTGCGATTTTGTAAGCAGCGCAGCCGGTTTTACTGAAGTAACGTTTTGCGTCTGAAAGCCACGGTCCCGAATACACGGCGTTCCGCAATTCCTGTTTTGTCAAAACCGCGCCCGCAATGTTGACGGTTTCAAACCACGCTAATTTTTCCGAATCCGCGCCTTCGCAAAAATATACCATAAGTTCATAAGTAAGTATTTGTTCCTGTTCATCATTGGTAAGATTGCTGAATAATTTATAATCGATAGAGAAATTATTATTCACGTACTCGCACATGCTGATGGCCCGCTGCTGTCCGTCAAGCACTTCGTATGAAACGGACGCCTCATCCGCGCAATGTACATTTTTCACCCAATACATAACATTAAGCGGAAAACCCTTACGGACCGTGTGTATTACGGCGTCCCGCTGTTTGTCTTTGTAGACAAATTCCCGCTGGTATTTCGGGCGGATGTCCAACTTTCCGCCCCAGCCTTTTACGCCCTCCTCATCCGAATTGACATATCCGTCTACCAATTTCCGAATGGGGATTTTATGCAGCTCAATGTTCATGGTTTTCTCCTTTTGATTAGAATACGGGCATAGGTTTCTTTACCGTTAATGCTAAATCTATGTCCATAATGGGGGTTATCTTCAACGTATCTATCTATACCGGCAAGTTCAAATTGTTCCGGGTTGTACTTATCCAGAAACGTTACCGGCACGCCCATAACGCCGTCATAGTCCACGGGGATTTCCGATACTTTATCGACATTTATCGCGTTATAATTATCATACTTAGGATATTCCAACGGGTCGTAGCGCCGGTATAGTATCATCTCTTCGTGGCGTTTCTTATGGTCCACATTGGTAAACCACATAATACTGCCCATACTGAAATATTTAACGCCGTTTTCGTCTATCTTAATTCTTGTTTCGGTTTTTATATCATAATGCGGCGGAACTCGAAACCATTTTGTCCCGCCGTTGTCTATGCCAAGCCATATTTTATTCTCTTTTATAAGGCTAAATGTCTCTTTATATGTTAAGGCGTTTTGATTTCCGATAATCAAAAACTTCTTGCCGTATTCCGTCAGTTGGGCCGTGTATTCCCGAAAAAGGCTGAAGGGAGGATTGGTAACCACAATATCCGCTTCTTTTAGCAGTTCGATACATTCCGCGCTTCTAAAATCGCCGTTTTCTTTGAGCGCCGTTTTTTCACCCGCGGTATAATCGCCGTCGGCATATATGCCGCCCTTACCGCCTGTGTATTCTATTTTGTATGCATCGCCCTCGTGAAACATATCCGTATACACAAAATGCGCGGCAATGAGTTTCTTAAGTCCCAGAATGGCAAAGTTCAAATGAAAATACCGCCAAAAGTTGCTGGCGTCGGGATCATCGCAATTACAAAGGATGATTTTATTCTTAAAATGCCCCTTGTAATGGGAACATTCCTTTTCTATGTCGGAAATTTGAGTATAAAACTCATCGTTTTTAGCTTTATTGGCTTTATGTAACGCCGTATTGCCCACGCTCTTACCCTCCTTGTTTGCAGCGTTGTTGATCAGGGCCATGGGGCCCGTTCCTTTTTGTCAAGCGTTTTTCCAAAAAGATGCGGTACTCTCGCCGGAGAGATGCGGTACTCTTTCCAGAGAGATGCGGTACTCTTTCCGAAGAGATGCGGTACTCTTTCCGGCGCTCTATGACCGCGCCCGCGCTTCATCGTTCTAATCCCAGTTCAATTCTGCACCGGTGTTTGTCCCGTTCTTCCCTATCTGTATAGGCGTTCATGCGCTTCATCATATTGTCGAAATCAACCTTGCGCCCGTCAAACTCCGGTCCGTCCACGCACACGAAACGCGTCTCCCCGCCGACGGTAACACGGCAGCAGCCGCACATGCCGGTTCCGTCAATCATGATCGTGTTGAGCGATACCATGACCGGCACGTCAAATTCCGCTGCGCTTAGGGCGCAGAACTTCATCATAATAGGCGGACCTATGGCCGCGCACAGGGCAGGTTTAGCCTCTTGCGAACATAATGCCTTGAGCGGTTCGGTTACCAGCGCCTTTTTTCCCGCGGATCCGTCATCGGTAACGATGATGAGATCGTCCGCATAAGTACGGATGCGCTCTTCAAAGATGATAAGCTCTTTTGTCCGCGCGCCGAGGATCGCCGTAACGCGGTTTCCAGCTCCTTTCATTGCCTGAATAATGGGAAACAGCGGCGCGGCCCCGATGCCTCCGCCTACGCACACCACATGCCCAAAATGTTTGATATGGGTCGGGTTTCCCAGAGGCCCCAAGATATTCGCTATATACTCACCCTCGGCACGCGCGGCGAGTTTAAGCGTTGTCGCGCCGGCCGCCTGAAACACTATGGTAATTGTTCCCGCCTTATCATCCGCGTCGGCAATGGTAAGCGGAATTCGCTCGCCGCGTTCCGTATCAAGCTGCACGATTAAAAACTGTCCCGCTTTTCTAGAACGCGCGATCAGCGGCGCTTCTACCGTGATTTCATACACATCCGCGGAAAGCCGTTTCTTTGCAATAATGTTATACATGGTTCAATACTCCTATACCATTTGAGCGTTCAGCGGATTTCCCGCGTCAACCCGCCGGTCTGCTCAACGTTGATCCTAAAACGGGCTCCCGCCCGCACATCGGCGCGCCGCGCATCGCTTCCGTTCACGGAACGAATGTCCATATCACGGGCATAATCCGGGTCGGTAAGCAGTTTCGGAAGCCGTTCACGGGTAAACGGACGGGATGAAACCGTCGTCATCTTCCGGTACGATGACCTCTTCGCTAAAGCAGAAAAGGAGGGATGATTTTTCCGCCCGTTTCCCCTAATGACACGAAAACAACAGGCGGGCGCGTTCTTTTCTCCGCCGAATGTGCAAGCAGGCCGTCTTTGTAGTAGGATGAGAATACTATTTGACAGGGCTTCAAGATTATCGATCATAGCACGGCTAGTATAGTGGATTTATGAAAGAAAGGCAATAATGAGAGGAAGGGGAGAAGGGCGCAGGGACGCGGAGAACCGCACGCAAAAGCGGGGAAGGACGCTTCCTGGTACCGCCGCCCCGCGGTTTTATCGGAGGTCTGACCTAACTTATGCCAGAGAGCCTGTCATCCCGCCGTTTTCTCATTGTTCCAAAATGCCGAGCTGATGAATCGCCGCCCCCTCAAGTTGAATGGAACTCCCGTCCTGAGACGGAATGATTTTACCCAGTATTTCAAGGGGCTTTTCAAGATTCACGGCCACCGAGAAGTTGAATACCGCCGGCACAAGCCCTTCCAGCTTGGTTCGGGTATCGTACCCCACGAGAAAATCAAACGAAGTGCTGTTCTGTTCAATGGTAAGGTTGGTTGCCATGCCCCGCCATATCACATAACAATCACGGTACAAAAACGGATCTTCCATGATTTCGCGGTAACTGATGCGATCCTTGAGCGTATCGAATCCGGGAACATCCATATAAGAGATAAGGAGACCGGCTTTTGTCTTGATCGCTTCGGATGCGTTTGACCCAATAATGTGGTTAAGAAGAACTTTCGCCTTCTCATCGTTGTACGTGGTAAACAATTTCCGCGCATCCTCGTACATATTTAACACTTGGGAACGGGTCAAAATATACCGGTAGCTGCCCCCTGTTTCTACGGTTCGCTCCCGTTCCTCTTGAGCAAGCGTGGTAGCCATCCACCCATTCCTCCCTGATGTTACTTGAAAAGCCCGCTTAAAAGGGGCGTTTTCCGGCAGAGGTACGACTTGTAAGCGGACGAGTACGGCATACGCCGCAGCAAGAGCGCCGAGTCCGCAGGCAAAAAAAACAATAATACGCGCCGGATTGAACGAAACTTTCGGTAAAGGCGGATAAAGACGGGAAAATTTACCGGCATCGATCCAATCGGATAAGTAATCGGTTCCGGAATACTTTCGGATTATTTTCAGGGCTTTCTTCGCTATTTTATTATTCGGATCTATATCAAGCACCTCCAGATATATATCCAGCGCGCGATCCGTCTCCCGCCTCCGCATGTAGAGTACCGCAAAGCCAAGCAGCGCCGAAGAGTCGTTCGCCTTGATTTCACGCGCCCGTTTGAAATAGGTGAAAGTTCCGCCGAAATCACCCGAATAGAGACATGCCATTGCCAAGATGTAATGGAACTTGAAAGAGTCGCGGTATAAAAGAACATTGGGTTCCAACATTCGTAGGGTTTCCGCATACTTCCTTTTGCGGAGAAAACGGATTGCTTTAGTTAACAAGTCGGCGCGCATTACTATTTGTCGCTGCCGACAGTAGTTGCGTCAATACCTGCCTCGTGAAGGCTCGCTTCCAGAGCCGCTATCCGCTTTTGATACGCGACAAGCGCCTGCGTATAGATACTCTCTCTCCGCTGATATTCCTCTATGGTTTTGAGGGATTCTTCATGAGTTTGTTTCAAAATGTCAAGGAGTTTTTGCCCTACCTTCTTTTCATAGATAAGCGCTATACGGTACACAGACGCTTCGTATTTCACGCTTTGCGGATATTGCTGAGCGATTACAAAAAATACGTCTTGAGCCTTGTCAAACTGACCAAGCGCGAAAAGGCTCTCGCCGGTCCAGTAAAGCGCCGCGGATTTCCGTGCGATGCCATTGGCGGAATCCGCGGAGATATGGTCCGCATACCCTTTCAAAAGCACAATCGCCTCGTTATAACGCCCCAGCGAATAAAAAGCCCGCCCTCTGAGATAGGGAATCTCCTCTTTACGGGCTGCGCCTCCGGGTATTCGCTCCAAAACATCCAAATCCCGTACCGCGCCTTCAAAGTCGCCGCCGGATTCTTCCGCAAAACAAAGCCAATATACAGCCTCGGCGCGCTCATCATCGGTAGCGGCGGCTTCCTGCGCTTTCCGAAAATACGCTGCTGCATCCAGCCACTTGCCCTCTCCATACAACGTGATTCCCCGTTGAAAAGAAGTATAAAACGCCGTAGACGAACCTGTCGCCGGGGCGTCTGTTTGAGAAAAAGCCGGTCCGGCTGCCAATAGTAACGCGCTAAAAAGAAATAATATTTTTCTCATATCCGCCCCTTTAATTTTTGTATCAATGCCGGTTTGTCATCGGCGTCAAAAAAACCCGAGCCGGTAACAAGAATATCGGCTCCCGCCTCAATGCACTGACGCGCAGTCGTTGTATGTACACCGCCGTCCACTGAAATCTGGAAAGAAAGTCCCCGGTCCTCTCTCATTTTAACCAGCTTCTTCACTTTCTCAAGGCATTGCGGGATCATATTCTGTCCGCTAAACCCGGGATTGACCGTCATTATCAGCGCTATATCCATAAACGGCAGCGCTTCTTCGATAGCCGCGATTGAAGTTGTAGGCACGATACTGAGTCCCGCTTTTTTTCCACCGTAATGGATCATGCTCAAAAGATGCTGAATATGTACCGAAGCTTCCACATGAAATGTAATATTGTCGGCGCCCGCCTCAATAAAATGGGGTACTATTCTTTCGGGCCTTTCCACCATCAAATGCACATCAAAAGTCAGATCGCTCTTTGAACGAAGATCAGAAACGAGTTTGTGTCCGAATGTAAGATTCGGAACAAAACTGCCATCCATTACATCAAAATGTACCCATTCCGCATGAGCGCGCTTGATAGAATCCACCGCGGAAAAAAAATCTGAAAAATCCGCAGACAACAAGGAGGGGGCAATAACGGGTTCCATAAAACTATAATAAACATAGAAGGGGGTCTTGTAAAGACGGAATTTGTCTACGTTACAAGCGCCGTAGCGCTTCAGCGTTCCCCGATATACGATTTCCTGCACACGGACGACACCGCGCAATCACGACCCGCATAACCATGGCAAATCATAATCGAGTTTTGCGGAGCCCACCCTCTCTGCGGCGGAAAAGTTCACCATCGTTTCAATGATTCGTGTATTCGGTATAATTGCCCAGTAAACATTCAGCAATTTTTTCATCGTATCTTAGATACCCCTGTATTTTAGCATCCACTGGGGGGGGGGGGGCACATTTCCGGTATTCTTTTGGGGTTCGACCGGTTTCCTTCTTGAAAACCCGATAGAAGGTCGCTTCATTGAAAAAACCACATTCGTCAGCGATTATCGCCGCATGCCTGTCTGTTTCCCGGAGAAGTTGCTTTGATTTTTCAACCCGAGCGGTAATGATAATATCCTTCAATGTCTGTCCCGTGATGCTTTTTAGGTACCGATATAAGGTTTTTTCGGTTATTCCGAAATTGTCAAAAACATCCGCCGGGAGGTTCTCATTCTGGAGATGGCTGTCTATAAAGATGTTTATTTCTGATATACGCTCTCCGATAGAATCGAGATCGCTACCGATGTTTCCGCTCCGTATATCGTATTCAACGTATTCTACTAAATCGGCAACCAAAGTTTGGAGCAGCGCGTGGGTACGCAGCTCTGCGATGGAGCTGAATTGACGGCTGGATATACCGATACGGGCAGCCAATCTGATGAAATAATGATAAGGGACTTTGGGGGTTATGATTCTATTGGTGCTATTGAGATAAAAATGATATAGTTGCTGTGTACCCAATACCGGTTCAAACAAAGATGGGGGAAATTGTATAAAAAGGCAAAGATTTTCATTTCCTGTGCATTTATACCCATGAATGGCCTTGCTGTTTATTAAGACAATATCGCCGGCATTCATAAAAAATGGATCAGGGCCTGAAAAGACCTGCAAGGAGCCGTTCAACACCAATAAAAGCTCATAGTCATAATGCCAATGTAACTTTGAGCTATCCAGCATGGTAATAAAAATTTTGGCCGGATAGGAGCGTTTATGTTCGATTTTTTCAAAAAGACTACTCAACTGTATTCCTCTTGTATGTTCTGGGTTAATTCCCCGATATTTTTCCCCGGGAAGATCGGGAAGTTGCCTTTATTTACCCGCCGCCGATCTTAATAGTACCAGCAAAAAGATCTCGATCAGCCGAAGAAGTCCCAATATAGACCTCATATTCCATAGATTCAAGTTCAAAAGTCGCCATCGTGGTATTATAATACTTCAATTTCTCTAATGGACAAGAAAGAATCACTCGTTTTCGTTCTCGAGCATTCAGGGAAATTCGGATAAATCCGCGAAGCAACTTTATCGGCCGATCTATCTTTGAATTTTTAAAGCCCACATAGAGTTGAATGACCGTGTCACCGGCCCGGCACCCGGTGTTCCATACCAAACAGGAAGCGGCAACCGTTTTGTCGTCAGCGCTAAATCGGGCACTTGAAATTTTGAAGCTGGTATAGGAAAGTCCAAAACCATAGGGCAATAACGGATCTATCCCTTCTTTTTCCAGTTTCGTATATCCATGATAATAACCATAAAACTCATTTAGAGCGCTCCATTTTACCGGAGGCAAATCGTTCTCTTCTTTCGGTACCACGAAGGGGAGTTTCCCGCTGGGGTTGATATCCCCAAAAAGGATTTCCGCTATGGCGATACCTCCTTCCTGACCAGGATAATATGCCATCAATATTGAAGCGACATAGTCTTTCCATTCGGCGATCATAATCATACTGCCGCCAATAAGCACCACCACGGACTTTTTATTTTCCGGTCCCACGGACTTTATTAAATTAACTTCATCTTGATGTAGAGACAGACCTCGCGTCCGATCACCACCTGTGCTACCGGTATAGTTGTCAAACTGATCTGAAGCGACATATTCTCCCTCATCATCATGATCGTACCCTACCACAAAAACCACCGCATCGGCCTCGCGAGCCACCATTTTTGCGTGGGTTAGGTTGTCCCCTTGGTAATAAATGATTTCCGTGTCAGGCGATACCCGGGCAAGTCCTTCATTGGGAGTGACTACATGGGCGGGGTATACCCGGCTTGAGCCGTTGTCGCCGGTATTTTTACTACCACCCAGCCTGCCGATCAAAGCGAGCTTTTTCGTTCGGGATTTGTTCAGGGGAAGGGTTTTGCGGTTGTTTTGCAATAAGGTGACGCCTTCTCGGGCGGCGCGGAGAGACAAAGCCCGATGTTTTTGACATCCCAAGATATCTTTTCCATAATTTCTGCCGTTACGCCGGTAGGCTTCTTCGAAGGCAATGATGGTTCTGATTATTCGCAATGCCGATTCGTTAATCCTAGACTCCGGGACAAGCCCGTCCTTAACCGCCTGAACCAGCTTATCTCCAAAAAACCGGGTGCAACACATTTCCATATCCTGTCCGTTGTTTGCCGCTTCTATGGTATCATGGATTCCCCAGATAAAATCACTTAATACAAAACCGTCAAAATCCCATTCTTCCTTCAAAATTTTTCGCAAAAGATAGTCGCTGTGTCCGCAAGCGACCCCTTTGTATCGGTTATATGCGCTCATAACGCAGGCCGCTCCGGCGTCAATACAGTCTTTAAAATGGGGCAAAAACACCTCTCGTTCTGTCCGGCGTTCACAGTCTATGCTCACCTTAAAGCGACTGATTTCCATGGAGTTAAAGGCGTAATGCTTGATGCAAGCCATGACGTTTTCGCTCTGCACCCCTTCAACCAGAGCGGCGCCCATCCGTCCGAGTGCGAACGAATCCTCACCGTAACTCTCTTGACTCCGCCCCCAGCCGGGATTATAAGGCAGATTGACACAAACTCCGGCAAATAAATTTCCGCCGTAAGCGCGAACTTCCCTACCAATAGCCTTTCCAATTTCTCGTTCCAGATCGGCATCGAAGCTTGCCCCCCGGCACATGGGTACGGGAAAACAGGTGCTTTTTCCAATACCGCAGACCACACCCCGGGGGCCATCGCAGAAGAGTATCGGTGCCAATCCAATCCGTTTGTTGCCGCCGGCAGGGTAAGGCGTATAGTTGTAATGCCACGATCGCGTAAGATCTTCCATTTTCATTGATCCGCTCATCAGATAGACCTTTTCTTCCAAAGACAAAGTCACCGCCATTTCCTGTGCTTGTTGGGTATATGAAAGGCGTTTCTGTTTATCTAATTTCACGAGACTACTCCAAAAAGTAATGATAACCATGATTTCTTTATCCGTCAATTTTTTTCCATATCTTTTGCATTTATTCAGAAGATATCTGTGTCCGCGCATGAGAGCGGTGCCGTTTATGTTCGCACCTACCGCTCACCTAAAATCGGGGTTTTTGCTCCCCATGAATTCCTGTGGCGAGCGCATGGTGAGATCCGTTCCCGTCCTCGCAAAATAATGGAAGTTTTGTCCCAAAATAATAGATTTTTTTTCTGAAAATGATAACATCACGTTTTTGTATGCCCTTATACTAACCTTATTCGCAAGAAGCGTTTTTATTTCAACTACCCACACAAATTTGGTGTTATCTGGCTAAAATTGTTAATGATGAGGAAATAAGGTATGGTAGAAAATAATGAAGTGTTGTTAACCGCGCGGGGGATCTGTAAGGCCTTTGGACCAACGAGGGCGCTCATTGACGTGGACATTGATGTTCGGCGAGGGGAAATTCGGGGGCTTATCGGTGAAAATGGCTCCGGTAAATCCACCTTGTCATCCATTGTGGCTGGAGCACTCGGTTGCGATGAGGGAACTTTTATCCTCAAAGGCGAATCTTATAAGTCTAAAAATATGGTTGACGCCCAAGATCGTGGGGTCAGTATGGTGATCCAGGAAATGGGGACCATTCCCCAGATCACTGTAGCATCCAACATCTATTCCGGCCGTTTGGAGCAGTTCCGTAATCGCCTGGGACTGCTCAGTTGGTCACGGATCAACCGGGAAGCGGATGCTATTTTGGCGGACATAGGCGCTCCGGATATAAAAGGTGCCATGATGATCGATCAACTTAATTTTGAGGATCGGAAAATCGTGGAGATTGCCCGCGCTATGGTTGTCAAACCGGAACTACTCATCATTGACGAGACAACCACCGCTTTGGCTCAGAAAGGCCGTACCATCATCTACAACCTCATTGAACGGATGCATAAAGAAAATAAGGCGGTTCTCTTTATTTCCCACGATCTGGACGAATTAATGCGGATATGCAATACCATTACGGTATTGCGAGACGGGGTTGTCATCGGTACCTTGAGCAAAGAAAATATGTCCGTGAATATAATGCGGAGCATGATGGTAGGCAGGGAGCTTTCAGGCAGCTATTACCGCGCCGATTATGATAGCTTTTACAGTGATGATGTGGTTCTTACCGCCCATCAGGTTACCTTGAGTCCTTGTTTTGAAAACATTGATTTTGAACTCCACAAAGGAGAGATACTCGGATTTGGCGGCCTTTCCAACTGCGGTATGCACGAGTTGGGAAGGGTTCTTTTTGGGATCGAGAAGCCTATAACCGGTTATGTCAGGCTCAACCAAGCCGGGATAAATGTTTCCAATACCACTGTAGCGGTACAAAACCGGATGGCATATGTTTCCAAGGATAGGGATAAGGAGGCTATCATCCTTGATGCCAGCATTCAGAGCAATGTAACGCTCCCTTCCCTTAAGAACCTTACGTGGGCGCATGTCTTTATCTCCCCTAGGGCGGAGAAGAAGATGACCAAGGAGCAGATAAAGACCATGAGCATCAAGTGCCGAAATGGAGCGCAATCCTGTAAGGAACTTTCCGGGGGAAATAAACAGAAGGTGGTCTTTGCCAAATGGCTCGCCAAAGAAAGTGATATTATGATTTTGGACTGCCCCACCCGGGGTATTGATGTTGGGGTCAAGGCAGATATGTACCGGTTGATGATGGAACTAAAAAAGGCGGGAAAAGCTATCATTATGATATCCGAGGAACTGCCGGAACTTATCGGTATGAGCGATCGGATGCTTATTTTCAAGGATGGCGAGATCAACAAGGAACTGAAGCGTAGCGCCAATCTCGAAGAAAAAGATATAATCGAATATATCATATAGGGAAGGTAGATATGGAAGCGGCAATAAACAACCGGGACAGCGACAAAAATCTAGCGATTCAACAGGAACTTGACAAAAAAGCAAAGTGGAAGGCAGTTATCGAAGCGGCGCTTCCTTTTGCGGGACTTGTTTTTACCTTTTTTTTCTTTGTGGTTGTTACTGGAGGAAGACTCCTCGCCAGCGGCAATATGGCAAATCTGATTAACCAGAGCTTTATGCTGGTTCTGGTAGCTATAGGCGCTGCCTTTGTGTATGCCCACGGAGGAATGGATTTTTCCATGGGGACCGTATCGGGAGTCTCCCAACTGGTCATGGGACTTCTTTTGGTCAACCTGAAGGTGCCGGTATGGCTGGCTATTTTCGCCTGTATTATTTCCAGTATGTTCCTAATGGGGATGGTGGGGGGACTCTCCTTGGTATGCCGGGTGCCGATCTTTGTATGTTCCCTTTGTATCCGCTCTATTTGTACCGGTATTTTGAATACCGTCCTGTCCAATAAGGAGATACTCCTTACTTATGGAGATTACGCCCATTTTAACGATACGGGGATTAAGGCGGGGATGCTGATACTGCTTTTTGCGGTGGGATTTTACCTGTTCAATTATACCGCCATCGGTAAAAATCAACGGGCAATCGGAGGGAGCCAGAATACCGCCAGCCAGTCGGGGATCGCCATATCTCCTAATATTTTTGTGGCTTTTCTCTTCTTAGGCGTCTGTATCGGGATTGCCTCCTTCTTTTCCATCTTCCGGGTTGCCACTGTTTCGGCCCAATCCGGAAGCGGCTTGGAGTTTAATATCATGACCGCCATCGTCTTGGGAGGATTCCCCTTTGCAGGAGGCGACAATGCTCGGCTTCACGCTGCGGTGGTGGGCGCGGTAACCGTCGCCATATTGAGTAACGGACTTGCTCTCTGGGGTTTGGATGTTAACTTGGTAAACAGTGTTAAAGGGGCGCTGTTTATCGCCATTATAGGACTTTCCTACAATCGGGGAAGGAAATAACAATTTTTGGGAAATGGAGTGATCATGGGATCATCCACAGGTACCTTTGAAAAGTACCATAAATATGAAGAGGAGTTTGAATTATGAAGTATGCGAAATGTTTTTTAACGGTTTCTCTGGTCTTTGTAGCAGCGTTGTTGTTGCTGATTGCCTGTCAGGGGAAAAAAGTTCAGAATGGAGATGCGGCTCAGAGTATCGGAACCACTACCGAGGCTTTCAATACCGGCTGGTCCGGCCCGCTTCGAGAAGAGTTGCCCCGTAGGAAAATTGGGGTTATGTACTACACCTTCACCGATAAACTCGGTACCCAAATGAAAAACGCCATCAGCTATTTGGCAGAGGGCTTTAATATTGAGCCGGTGTTTTACGAATTTCCATTGGGCACTGAAGGGGTTCTTGCTACCGTTGAAGGCGCCCTCCAGAGCGATATTGATGGGATTATCGCCGTGGCCTGTACGCCGGCCATTATAGACGTATGTAAAAATAACGGGAATGTTCCCTTTGTAACCATCCAGACGGAACCCATCAACGATGAGCAGGCAAAAGAAATGGCCGCCTATGACAACTACTTAGGCGCCGTCTCCGAAGATGACTATCAGACGGCTTATAACGCTATACAGGCCCTCTACAACGCTGGCGCCCGGAACTTCGGGGTTTGCGGCGTTACCAAAGGGATGTTGCGGTCCCACGATCTCCGGGCGGAAGCGGCGCTTAACTTTATCAGAGAACACCCCGATGCCAAGCTTATCGCCGATGATTACAGTAGCAACTTTGCCCAAGCTATCGAATCCTGGGCCGCCACTTATCCCGAACTTGACGGCCTGTTTACCACCGCCGCCAGTGAGCAGATACTCCAGACCATCCAGACCAATGGATTAACTGGCAAAGTAAAATACGCATCCATCGACATTTCCCCCAGCGCCGGGGAATTTTTCCAATCTGGCGACCTGACATGGATAGCTGGAGGTCAGTATGGCACCACAATGATCGGTTTTGCCATCCTCTACAACTATTTGGCTGACGGCACCCGGATTATCCCCGATACTTCCAAGACCTTGTTGCGGCCGTTCCTCTATGTGGGGAGCTATCAGGATTATGAGACGTATGTAAAATATGTGGACAGCGGCATCCCCGTATACTCTGTAGGCGAAGTCGGCAATATGATTCATGCCTTTAACCCCGAAGTCGATTTTAATTATTTCAAACATTTGGCGGATGTGTATTCCATTGCCGATATTGAAGCCCGGCATAAGGATATTATTCAGTAACAATCGTAAGCGGGCTTGCTCTGCGGAAACTCATCAGGGTTCGCCGCAGGTCGCCTTTTGGAGAGATGACGCATGGAAAACAAGGTAGTTCGGTTTCTGATGAATGTGGGTAAGTCGGTATTATTGCCGGTTCTAGTATATGTGGTTTTTGCGGTTTTGACAAAAGGGCGCATCGTAAACAGCCGGACCTTTCTCGTGATACTGCGACAGACCGTAATGCCCACTATTATTTGTTGGGCACTGGTATTAAATATGACCCTGGGGGTTATGAATTTTGCCGCCGGGGGAGTAGTTCTTTGTGCGCTTATCATGGGCGGTAACCTTTCTAATATGCTGGGAATGGGACTGCCCGGACTCATCGTATTTTGCATTCTGCTTGCCATCTTTCTTTCTTTTGTAGTGGGAATCCTTTTTAATGTCATGCATGTACCGGCAATTGTTCTTACTATTGGGATAGTGCTGATCTTTGAGTCTATTCCCCGGGTGTTTTTTCAAGCCGGAGTCATCGTTCCCCGCCGAGATACCTTTCTTGCCCGGGAGCCATGGTGTTTTATGGTTCTACTTGTGGTTTTTTGTATTTTTTATGTTATTTATAATAAAACCGCTTTTGGTCATAATCTGCGGGCATTGGGATCCAACGCCCAAATTGCAAGCGCCTCTGGAATTAATGTCAATAAAGTTACCCTGTATTGCTTCCTGGTGAGTGGTTTTTTCCTTGGTATCGCTGCGGTACTTTATGGAGCGGCCAATGGGGAAGTGCGGAATGTAACCGCTATGGGTTCCATGACGATTATGATGGACGCCTTTATGGGAGTGTTTTTGGCCTTTTTTTTGGCCCAATACTGTGACCTTACTATCGCGGTATTCATGGGAACCTTTACGATGCGGTTGCTGACTAACGGCTTTGTTGCTATGGGTACTTCCGCAACCGTGCGGGATATGGCGAACGGTTTTTTTCTTTTTATCCTCCTTACCATGTCGGCAAATCAGGGGTGGATAGATCGGTTGCGAGCAAGAAATGAAAACGCCCAAAAAGCCAACGAAAAATATGCTCTTAAAATGGGGAAGCTGGCGAAACAATCGGTTGATTAATCTTGAAAATTCCATGTGTCTTCATACTGGATACGAGTAGTTGTTCAAAAAGAGGAACAGCATGACTTTTGGAATATGTTATTTCTCACAGTTCCCAAGAGGGGGTTGGGATCTGGAGTCGATGATCGTGATGATAAACTGCATGACAACCAAACCTATGATTGGATTGGCTAAATATTTTGAAGGATGGTATCAAACATGAAATGTACTAAGGAAAAGCGCCTTTCCTACACGGAAAAGGCAAAAGCGATTATGGCGCACATGAGTCTGGAGGAAAAGATAGACCTCATGAGCGGCAAGGTAAATTTTGGACGGGAACAGATTGACGAAATGACAAATGATCCGCTCAAACATTACAATCACGTTCCCTATCCCAATGCCGAAAACAAGCGGCTCGGCGTTCCGTCCATGCGTTTTTGCGATGGACCTCGAGGAGTAGTCTGCGGTACCGGTAAAAGCACCTGCTTCCCCGTATCGATGATGAGAGGGGCCACTTTTGATCCGGCTCTGGAAGAAGAAATAGGCCGCGCCATAGGCAGGGAAGTGCGGGCTTACGGCGGAAACCTGTTTGCAGGGGTATGCATTAATCTTCCTCAAAACCCCGGCTGGGGGCGCAGTCAGGAAAGCTACGGCGAGGAATCCTTTGCCATTGGACAGATGGGTGCCGCTTTAGTACGGGGGGTGCAGGAAGAAAATGTTATGGCCTGCGTGAAGCATTATGCCTTCAATTCCATGGAGATAAGCCGCTTTAAAGTGAGTGTAGACTGCAACCGCCGTACCGAGCGGGAGGTATTCTTGCCCCATTTTAAGGAATGTGTGGATGCCGGGGCGGCTTCGATTATGAGCGCTTATAACCTTTACAAAGGCGTCCAGTGCGGGCATCATGATTATTTGCTCTGTAAGGTCCTTAAAGAGGAATGGGATTTTGACGGCTTTGTGATGAGCGACTTTATCTGGGGGGTCAAGGACACTGTCGCCGGAGCGAATAATGGCGAGGATCTGGAAATGTGCAGTACCATCGTATACGGAGACAAGCTGGTTCAGGCTGTAAAAGATGGGCTGGTTCCTGAACAGCGGATCAATGACGCAGTTCTGCGGCTAGTCCGCACGATTCTAGCCTTCGAAGACGCTTATACCGCCAATTACGGTGAAGAGATTATCGGTTGTGACCAGCATATTGCTTTGGCCCTCAAGGCGGCACAGGAAGGAATCACCTTGCTTAAAAACGACCATGTTCTGCCTTTTAGCCGCGATACGATCAAAACTATCGCTGTAATCGGTAAATTAGCGGTAAAGCCGAATATTGGTGATTATGGCTCATCCCGGGTGTACCCTAAATATGTTGTCACCCCCGTGGAGGGGATAACCAAAGCCGCCCCGGGAGCGAGGGTAGTATATGATGATGGCTCCGACTTGGAACGGGCAAAAATGTCCGCTTTATCCGCGGATGCGGTGGTATTTGTCGTGGGTTTTGACCACGGTGATGAAGGGGAATATGTGGCCGGTGAAGGCGGTGACAACTACACTATGGCCGTTGGCGGAGATCGCAAGACCCTGAATCTTCACGCTGACGAAATTGCCCTTATAAAGGCGGTGGGACCTCAAAATAAAAATTCGGTGGCAGTGATCATTGGTGGCAATACCACCATGGTAACCGAATGGATGGACAAGGTAAGCGGAATCGTGATGGCCTATTATCCCGGTCAGGAAGGAGGCACGGCCATAGCCCAGATACTCTTTGGCGATGTCAACCCCAGTGGGAAACTCCCCTATGTGCAGCCCCTCTCCGAGTCGGATCTGCCCCAGCTCAAATGGGATACCACCAACCAATGGTACGACTACTATCATGGTTATGCTAAATTGGAGAAAGAGGGGAAAAAAACCCTCTATCCTTATGGATTTGGGCTTTCTTATACCACATTTAAGGTGAGCGATCCTCATTTTGGTGTCAAAGCCGGGGTGATTACGGCATCCTGTACGCTCATGAACACCGGAACCCGTCGAGGCGCTGAAGTAGTGCAATTGTATATCGGCTTTAAGCATTCATCAGTGGATCGTCCGGTCAAACTCCTGCGTGGATTTACGCGGGAGGAACTTGACCCGGGACAAAGCCGTCTTGTAGACATTTCCTGCCCTTTAAGCAAGTTGGAATGGTATAACCCTACCACACCCGGCTTTGAATTTGAACACATGGAATACGAGGTTTATATCGGTACCAGTAGTGCGAACCATGACTTGCTGGCGGGATCGCTTAAACTCTAAAACCGCATCTTTCGCAGGTTGCGGCATCACTCGTAGTTGCCGGTTACCTTTCCGGGGCGGAATTTCGAAGAAGTTCCGCCCCATCTTCAATTTTGTTCCCCATCTCCTAGAGAGTGTTCACACTATACAAAATGACTGTTAAACCGCCCAATCCCAAAGTTACAACTTTCATTATCGGCGGCATTAGCATCTTTAACTTTAGAGTGAACACATCCTAGCAACCACCTTGCAGAATATCAAAATGTCATCAATAAGCCTCCATGCGGCCTGTTGCACAGAAAGCCCATTAAGAGCTGTTCCGACATATCAGATTTATGATACAAATCTATTGTCAGGACGTTGCAGTACTTCACGCTATGAACACCGCCGCTTCAATGTTCCCCGATATACGGTTTCCTGCACACGGACGACACCGCGCAATCACGACAAACCGTCCGGGAAATGTTTTTCGGCGTCATATATTCACCGTTGCGCATTGCGGCGGCAATCTTTTCAACAACAACGTCCACAGCGGCGATTTCTTTTTCATACTTGAAATGAGGGTTGTCTTCATCTATCACCGGACGGAATTCCCGATTGTCTATCGAATAAAACCGCGCGTCTTTGCATCGCTCGCCGGAGGTTTCAAGCATGGCGATATAGGACGCCATCTGTACGTTTTTCGGGAAATCATCGTCATCCGCCCATAATTCAGCGGCCGAAGGCAGGGTTCTTGTTTTGTAGTCTCTGATGATGTAACCGTCGTCTTCGTCTTTCAGGATACTGTCCGCTATGCCGCTTAACGCGGGGGGCGCCGCATAGGTTTTTCGCAGGGGATATTCCGCGCCGACAACGGTCTTTCCATGCAGGTTTTCCGCATCACAATCAAGGTAGTCTTCCAGCGCGGCTTTGATACGGGGTTTGAGCATATCGTATAAAGGTTTTTGAAAATACCCCTCGTTGTTTTGCGCCCGCTCAATGGCTTGGTTTATCTCTTCATCAAGATATTTTTTGTATGATTCTTTCTCACGCATTTGAAAACGCCCGTGTTTTTCTTTTATCCGCGTCCAGAGTCGTTCTAAAATACTATGATAAAGCCTTCCTAAATCTCTTTGATCCAGCGTTTCAATCTCGGTTTGTTTTTCCCGTACCCCAAGACCCCGTTGTAAGACCCATTTGAAAGGACACAGCAGGTACTCGTCTAAATCGGAAGGAGAAAGCCGAATATCCTCATCTTCGCTCTTTTTTGTGCGCTCGCTTTTTTGGGTACAGAGCCGTTTCTCAACTTCAAGACGGAGATCGGGTTGTGTTATCGCCGTTGTCCGTATATCTATACCTTCCGGCTGCTTTTGTATAATGGCGAACGCTTCCCATCCTTTTTTCTGTAAATCCGATGGACAAGAAACAGGCGCTTTTGAAGTAATTCCATTAAGAACGGCTATTTCCGTTAGATAGGAATCTGGAAGGATAGGCAGTTGTTTTTGCAAAACTTCGCCATCCAATATATCTTCCAATTTTCGGTGGGGAACGGCTGCGCCGGAGAAAGTACGATCCGCAACCGTAAATACGGGAATAGCCGCGGACATCAGGTACGCTTTGATAAATTCCGCTGAAATATCCCTATCCTGTATGCAAAGTCTGTATTTCCGATCCTCCCGTAAAAATGAAGATCGTCCATCATACACCACTGTCGCATCGTCTTGATTCATATTGATGATGAAATGAACCAACGGAGCGATTCCCGCCGCAACCTCGTAGGCATAAACGGGAATTCCCCGCTCCTTTGATTCGTATACATAGGTTTCTTCTTGAATATACGATTGAAAAACAGGAAACGTCCTGCCCGCGTATTT
>JAITAN010000073.1 GCA_031284105.1 Treponema sp.
TCCTTCCCTATAATTCGCTTCTCCTTTTTAAAGACTTTGGGAGTAATGAGCCACCCAAAACAAACAATGATTTTATGACAACCGCTGACGTTCCATTTTTGGCGCTGAAAGATATTGTCGAAAATCCAATAAATCCTTTCACCGGTAACTCATTAACGCCTGATAAAAAGGACGGGATATATATATTCACCGAGGGACGTACTAATACCAGTTTTTACGACGGAGCGGTATGCCTTGAAGACAATTCAAAATTTCTTTATGTTCACGATTCAATCTTTGACAGCAGAAACTGGACTGAATTAAAATATAAAGATTTTAAGGATAAAAAATGAACATACTCGGCGTACTTCCACTCAAACAAATCCGAACCGGCGGAGACCGCCGTTACCTTGAATTGATGGAATTGCTGGCGGAACGCGGCAATACTGTTTTTGTTATAATGAATACTTTTTTAGAGTATACTCCCCGCTATTTTATAAAAATTGTGTTGGCGATACCGTATAAGCCGCACGGCTTTCCGCCCGGTTCTTTTCTTTTCAAAAAAGCCATTAAGAGAAATATTTCAAACTTGCTTGAATTCGCAGAAAACAAAGGATGCGCCGCCTTTGACATCATCCATATTCATGGTGATATGTTCTTAAAATCGGCATTGTTATTAAGGAAAAAATTACGCATACCGTTATTCTACGCCTCTCGCTGCAACGATATAGACCGCGCTCATATTATGCGTTCTAAAGGCGTGTTGTCATCAAAAGAGTATCTATTCTCGCTTGTGTACGAGATTATAAGTATTTCACGTGAGAAAAAAATAGCGAAATATGCTGAATTAATTACTTTTCAAAATACGGCTGACAGGGATATTTTTCTGAAAAGAACAACATGCACGGTTGAGAAAACCGTAATTATACCCGGCAATATAGGACTTCCCCGCTGTACCTCCGGCTGGAAAAACAAAAATAAATCTGATAAACTAAGAAGCATCGTTTATGTAGGCTCGCTTTCCCCAAGCAAAGGAATTTGCGATTTATTGAAAGTGCTAAGAAAATTAAAAGAAAAAGGGCATACGCTTCGCTGCTACGTTTTAGGAAGAATGGAACATATGGCTCAAATGACGGAACTTATAGAAAAACTCAATATTAAGGAAGTCATTTCCATTGAAGGCTTTCAAGATCCCTTTAGCTATTTGGCGGATTGCGATCTTATGGTGTATCCAACGCTTTATGATGCATATCCAGACGCCGTTCTTGAAGCGCTTCACACGGGCTGTCCGGTTATAGCCGCCGCTGTAGGCGGACTGCCTGACTTGCTGATGTGCCCGGAACTCCTCTTTGAATCGGGCAATGTGCGGGAAATCGCCGACAGGGTAGACCGTTGCATCAAAGAACCGGCGTTTTACCAACGTATCCGCAGTCTGTGTGCGGAACGGGCGGACGCTCATCGTTTTGACTGGGCGGAGCGATTTGAAAAAGCGATGAAGAATCTCTCCGTAACATGATATCCTATGCTTTTCAATCTTGACCATACCTGATAGTTATGCTATTATACCCCTGTTGACAGTATCAAAATAACCTCAATGAAGCTACATAAAGTGGGTGTTAAACAAGACATTACATTGCGACACGAGTATAGCTTACAAGAAATTGAGAAAAGCTAAATGCTGATAAGGATGCTTTCTACAAAACCCAAAAAGGGTGAATCGAATAAGAAGAGTAAAGAGATACATGAGAATTGTTCTTGTTCAGTTTTATAATTATCATGAAGAGGTTCTTGCACCTCAAGTGGACTTCTTATTGCCTGATAACGATGTTTTTATAGCTGCTCCGGTGTCGGTATTCGAGAATTATTATATAAAAACTTTTGATTCGTATATAAAAAAGATTGTTTTTAATAACAGAAGTTATGATGTTCATAAAAATCGTTATGTTATTCATAGATTCGTTTCAATATTGATAAAATATATCCGATTGTTTAACCATGTAAAAAAACAACGTATTGATTTGATTGTTTTTAATACTATTACAAAAGATTTTCACTTTACATTTATTAAATTCTTCTTCAAGAAAGTTGAAATGGTGCATATTATTCATAATGCTCAAAATTATACTACTGAAAAGGCAATAAGACAACTATCTATGTTTAAAAAAAACTTGTTCATATCTTATGATGTATACAATTTTTATATAAACAATATTTGTAAGAACAAAAATAAATCCTTTTTTGGCTGGTTTCTGCCCACATTGATTAATTTTACTTCCCAAGATGATATGGAGATTTTTTCTGAAATTATCATTGTTGTTCCGGGTAGCGTTGATTACGGCAGAAGAAATTATAAAGGCTTCTTTGAAGCCATTGTATCTATCCCCCCCCCCCCCCCGTTTATACCAATGCGTATTATTCTTTTGGGGAAGTGCCCCGCCGAAGTACAGAGGCAAATTATGAATATGGGACTTAGCGATTTTATAAAGACATATACCGAATATGTTCCACCTCAAGAAATGCTGTATTATATTGAAAATGCCGATGCAATAGCTTTTCTCATAGATAAAGATATTGGTGAGAATTATTATCTTTATAATAAATACAAAGCAAGCGGAACCTCTGTCTTGTGTCTGAGTTTCAGCATTCCCTGCATTGTCTCGAGCGACTTTTTGTTAGATAGCGGATTGTTGGAGAAAGCTGTGATATACCCTGAAACGCATATTGAGAATGTATTATCTGATATTATAAACGGAAAGCTGTCGAAAGATTATTTTAGAAAATTAAAAAACATTTCTGTTTCTGAGATTTATTCTTACCAATATCAGCGGTTGCATTACCGGGAAATGCTCTTAGGGGATAAAATATGACAAACGGCATGATTACCATTGCCATTGGAAAAAAATATATTTCACAGGCAAAATATCTTGCTCTTTCCGCTGTTCTCAACGCCCCGCATATACTGCGCTCTGTCATTACCGATAAGCCGGAAGCTCTTGTTAAGTATTACGACATTGTTATTCCATATAACGCCGAATATGGCGACCCTTTTACAACAAAAACAAGACTGTATTTATATACGCCTTTTGAAAAAACGCTTTATATGGATGCTGATTCTCTCGTAATAAATAATATTGATTCTTATTGGGAATATCTTGAAAACAACTCATTCGTATATAATGGAACTCTGATTACGGAAGGAGAATGGTATTTCGATATAAAAAAAACAATCGAACAGATTGGCATAAAATGGCTTCCGAAATTCAATAGCGGCATGTTTCTTTTTAAGAAAAATCTCATAACAAAACAAGTTTTTGACGCCGCCTACGATTATTTAATCCACCAAAATGAAAAAGGGATGTCCGTTGATTTCTTTCGCGAGAAAATGCTGCCAGATGAACCCTTTTTGGCAATCGCTATCGCAAAAAACAATATAAAGCCTGTCGATGATTACGGGCGTTTTTCCAGAACGCTTATTAACGCCGAAAAGATACGTATTGATGTCGTTAAGAGATTCGCATCCTTTTACAAAGATGACAAATTTGTTTTTCCGCTTGTCGTGCATTTCTGTGGAAATTTCGGCAATTTATTCTTTCTGCGTGAGAAAATCAAACTGTTTCTCTATTTTAATTCGCCGATAAATAGATTGTCAAGTTCCATCTTTATTTCCATAAGAAAACTGTTTACCCGACTTGCGCGAGGGGGATAAATAAACAACCGCAGGGCTTGCCCTAAACTTGACCCATAAATTTGAAGCCCGGTCCAAATGGTTTCGACTCCCGGCGGTCCATCGCGGGGAGCCTGTTTTGGTCCCCCCGGCCGGCACTCATACTCCGCGCGCTACGGTGTTTCCCATTCCCCTTCCTCAAACAATATCGTACGGGCTAACTCCGGCCGTATCCGCGCTCTATACGTCAGGTTCAGGATGAATACCGCTATGACGGAATACATCGGTATCAACGCTTTCATGCTTCCTATCTCCCGCTCTTGCGGCTTCTCTATCTTGCAGCCGCTCTTCAATACATAATGAAAACGCCCCGTCTTCCATCGTCTGTTCCTGATCGTTTGCCTTGACGAGCAGCTCCTGCCGGGCGCCTTCGAGTTCGCCCCGGACTACCTTATCGACCGGATGGACCTCGCGTCCTTCGACGCCGCCTTCCACAACGACGGCAGCGGCGCTCCCGCCTATACCCCCGGACTGATGCTCAAAATCATCCTCTACCGTTATTCCCGGGGTATTATCGCCGGCCGCCCTATCGAGCAGGCTTGCAAAACAAACATCCATCGTGAAAGCCCCCGCCCGGGACGCGGAGCCCGACCACGACGCCATCGCTCACTTCATCTCGAGCCGGGCGCAGGCGGTGAAAGAGCTATTCCCGCAAGTTTTATTCCAGTGTCATGCCCCGGGGCTTATCGGCGGAGAGCTTTTTGCCATAGACGGCCGCAAGCCGCCCTCCAACGCGGCGAAGGAATGGTCCGGAACGATGGCGGAGCTTGGCAAGACGCCGGCGGATTGGACACGGCCGATGGAGCGGATTGTCGGGCGGCGCCTGCAACCGGACCGGGAAGGAAAAGGAACGAGCGGGATCAACGCGACGGCGGCGTAGTATGTGTATGGGGAGCAATACCGGAAGCGGCACATGGAGCGGCCGGAAAAGAAGCCGGAGGTTCTGCAAAGATTTCTTGAGGGAGCAAAGCCGCGGATCGGGGCGAGCAATGAAAGCGCACCGATGAAGGGGGCGCACGGGTATGTCCGGGGCTACAGCGGGATAGGGATAGCGGACGGCGCGAATCAGGTACTGGTGGCGGCGGAAGCGCAGGGAAGCGGGAGCGAAAGCGGGACGCGCAGTT
>JAITAN010000099.1 GCA_031284105.1 Treponema sp.
GAATGTCAGGCGGTGGGCGTTAATGTGCTGTTGGGACCGGGAATCAATATGAAGCGGCTCCCTTTCTGCGGGCGCAATTTTGAATATATCAGCGAAGACCCTTTGCTGGCCGGAGAATTGGGATCCGCTTTTGTGCAGGGGCTTCAAAGCCAGGGGGTAGGAGCCTGCCTTAAGCATTTTTTTGCCAATAACCAGGAGTACCGGCGCATAGATTCGTCTTCGGAAATGGACGAGCGCACCATGCGGGAAATTTATTTACCGGCATTTGAAACGGTGGTAAAAAAGTCGCGTCCTTGGGCTGTTATGGCTTCCTACAATAAAATCGACGGTGTTTTCGCCACAGCCAACAAGGAATACCTTGAGGGCGTACTGCGCGGTGAGTGGGGCTTTGAAGGGACTGTCATAAGCGATTGGGGCGCGGTACATGATCGGACGGGAGCTATCGCCGCCGGTTGTGATCTAACCATGCCCGCCGAGCGTACCGACGAGGAACTTGTGCGGGCCGTGCGGGAAGGGCGCGTTTCCGAAAATGATCTTGACACTTGCTGTGAGCGCGTAATTTCCCTGGCGTTCCGGGGGCAGGGACATCACAAAGACGATTTGGAATTCGATTATGAGGGCGGCCACGCCTTGGCCCGTGAAATCGCCGGTCAATCCATCGTTCTGCTTAAAAATGAGGATAAAATACTGCCGCTTAATAAAAATGATAAAATCGCGTTTATCGGAGGTTTTGCCGCAGTGCCGCGTTATCAGGGCGGCGGTTCAAGCCATATCAACAGCTTTAAACTAACAAACGCGCTGGAAACCGCCAAAATTGCAAGGCTGCCGGTTGAGTTCGCGCAGGGCTATAACAACAAAGACGGTACAACTTCTGAGGCGATGATTGCGGAAGCCGTGGTACTGGCAAAGGCATCCAACGCTGCGGTAGTGTTCGCCGGGCTGCCGGATATCATGGAATCCGAAGGGCTGGATCGCCGGAATCTGCAAATGCCTGAAGGACATAACCGGCTGATACAGGCGGTGTGCTCCGCTCAGCCCAAGACGGTAGTGGTCCTGCATAATGGCGGCCCGGTAGAAATGCCCTGGGTAGATTCGGCAAGCGCAATAGTAGAGGCTTATTTGGGTGGACAAGCCGTAGGCGAAGCCGTGGTAGATGTACTGTATGGCGATATAAACCCTTCCGGCCATTTGGCGGAGAGCTTTCCCAAAAAATTATCCGACAGCCCCGCCTATTTGTTCTACCCCGGCGAAGGCGGCAAAGCGTTGTATTCCGAAAGATTTTTCATGGGCTACCGCTACTACGAAAGCAGGGATATGGAAACGCTGTTTCCCTTCGGACACGGACTTTCCTATACGTCCTTTAAATTCGACCGGCTGACCCTCGACAAAACAAAAATGAATGACGATGAAACGTTGGCCGTTTCCGTTACGGTTTCCAATACGGGTCAGAGGGCCGGTAAGGCCGTGGTACAGCTTTATGTGGCTCCGCCGAAAGGTGAAATAATTCGTCCGGTACGCGAACTGAAAGAATTCGCCAAGGTTGATTTGCGGCCCGGCGAACGCAAAACGGTCAGTATGACACTGGAGAAACGGGCCTTTGCTTTCTGGAACCAGACGGCACATGACTGGAGTGTTGAAAGCGGTGTTTACACGGTGCAGATTGGTGAAAATTCACATGAAATTGTTCTTGAAGCAACGATTGAAATTACCGCAAAGGAACCTCTAGTGCTTCAGGAATATGACGATACCACGCCCATGAAGGAATTTTGCAGACATCCTGACGGAAAACAGTTCATAGAAAAAAATCTGGGCTACATGATTGCCGGTATGGTTCAGGGTGGGTTTATCCCCAAAGAGCTTTTACAGGCCATCAGATACCAGCCGGGTAATCAAATTACCTTGGAAACGATTGAGCAAATAGGGCAGGATGCGGGAATTTCCGCAACAGGCGGTAGTGGCCTTGATATGTTGTTGAATCAACCCCTGTCTCTGATGCTTCCCTTTGTGCCGGATGAAAACAGGCAAGCGTTAAAAAAGCTGCTTGAAAAAATGAATAGGAGGAATAGATAAGATGGCTAAAGAAAAAAAGGAAAAGCCCGACAGAGTAGGCTTGGTAAAATTTTGGGCGTGGCAAGCTAGCGGAATTTCGTCATCGGCGAATTTTATTATTCTTAGTTTCGTAACGATTTATTGTACGAACACTTTAAAAATGCCTCCGGCATTGGTTGGAACCTTGCTTATGATCACCAAGTTTGCTGACGGCGTTACGGATGTATTCGCGGGTTATCTTGTTGACCGGACAAAAACAAGGTTCGGAAAAGGGAGGACCTACGAATTCGCTATTTTGGGAGCCTGGTTTTGTACATGGCTTTTGTATTCCACGCCGGGTGAGGCAAGCCTTCTCATAAAATGTATCTGGGTAGCATCAATGTATTCATGTGTCGCCGCTATTTTTATGACCTTATTGCAGGCGAGCAATAATGCATATACGGTACGCGCCTTCGCAACAAACGGGCAGCGGGTAAAAATTGCTTCTTTCGGCGGGATTGTGGTTATGGTAAGCGCCATGACCGTAAGTGTTTCATTTCCGATTCTGATGAACCGTATTGCCACTTCACCTGCGGGATGGAGCAAGCTCGTAGCAATGTTTGCGGTACCATTAGGCCTAATCGGCATATTGCGATTTTTGTGTGTTAAGGAAACGGTTCAAGTAGAAGAAGAATCGGGAGAAAAGGTTCATTTTAAGGAAATTGTATCGGTGCTCATCCACAATCCGTATCTTCCCATGGTAGCCATCATGTGGCTGCTCTACAGCATAGTTACCGGGATGGGAATAATCACGTTCTTTTTTACCTATGTTGTAGGTAATATCGAATTGATGGGGGTAGCTCAAACGGCTTCCGTAGTCGTTTTACCCTTGCTTTTTTTATTTCCGATGATAATGAAAAAATTCCCGGCGGGAAAAATGGTATTAATCGGAAGTGTGGCATACGTCATAAGCGGAATCATTTTGTTTGCGGCGGGAGGAAACATAACAATGGTCATTATCGCCATGATATTTACCGGCATAGGAACGCTCCCGATTACCTACTTAACGGACATAATGATGATCGACTGCGGTTCCTATAATGCATGGAAAGGACGTAAGCGCATGGATGGAATAAATGGGGCGATAAAAGGCTTCGCGGGCAAAGTAGGAGGAGCGTTGGGTTCTGGATTAGTGGGAATTTTACTTGCGAAAGGCGGTTATGACGGATCGTTAGAGATACAGCCCGATTCCGCGCTGTTTGCTATTCGCCTGCTTATGGGGATCGTTCCAGTGGTTGCGTTCTTGATTATAGGCGTTTTGATGCTGTTTTACAAAATAGACAAACTACAGCCGGAAATCAATAAACCGGTCGAACGGGCATCATAAAGCAAAAGGAGACTAAATATGAAATACTATTGTAATCCATTGAACATCGAATACAAATACCAGTCGGTAAAACATATCAGGCCGGGCTTGGAAAACCCGCCGATTTCCGTTTACCGTGAAGCGGCGGACCCTTCATTGGTTTTATTCAAAGGCTTGTACTATTTGTTCCCGTCAATGACGGCGGGTTTTCTTGTCAGCGAAGATTTGGCCGAATGGCACTTCCATGAACTCGGCGACAATATCCCGGTGTATGATTACGCGCCGGATGTCCGTCCCATAGGCGAATACCTTTATTTTTGCGCATCCAGGGCCGGGGAAAACTGTTCTTTTTTCCGCTCGAAAAACCCGCTAACCGAACCGTTTGAGGAAATTGCCGGAACCTTCCCTTTTTGGGACCCGAACTTGTTTTGCGATGAAGATGGGAGAATCTATTTTTACTGGGGCTGTTCCAATGTAACTCCCATTTATGGGGTAGAACTGGATACGGAAACCATGCGGCCTAAAACACAACCGCTGGAACTCTTTGGATCAGACAAGGCATTGCGGGGATATGAGCGGATAGGGGATGACCATGTCTCACCCAAAACAAGAGAGGAAATAGAATCCCAGGTAGAAGCGGTCGTGTGCAGCATAATGAACGGACCGGAAGAACAGCGCCGCCAATATGGATTAACCACGGAAGCGGATGTGCGGAGGGCAGCACTTTCCTTCATGGGTGATAGCCCCTATGTTGAGGGGGCCTGGATGACAAAGTATAACGGCAGATATTATCTGCAATATGCCACTCCCGGTACCGAATATAACACCTACGGCGATGGCGTGTATGTTGCATCTTCCCCCTTGGGGCCGTTTGCCCCGGCAAAAAACAATCCCTTTTCGTATAAACCCGGCGGGTTTATCACCGGTGCGGGCCACGGATCTACCCTGCAAGACAAGGCAGGTAATTTCTGGCACACCGCAACCATGCGTATCAGCCTCATCGACAATATGGAACGCAGGATTGGATTATGGAAAGCGGGTTTTGATGCGGATGGCGAACTGTATTGCGACCAGCGTTACGGTGACTGGCCAATAACCATAGACGCCCCCGCCTTCGCAAAACCGGACTGGATGCTGTTGTCCTACGGGAAACCCGTCAGGGCTTCTTCGGGAACCGGCCCGGAACAAGTAACGGATGAGAATGTCCGTACCTGGTGGAAAGCCACGTCAGCACAGCCGGGTGAGTGGGTGGAAATTGATCTGGAAAAAATCTGCGATGTGAGGGCAATACAAATTAATTTTGCTGATGATAACATGAGCAAAACCGCAATGCCCGAGGGCAGTGTCCGGACAAGCTATGACGAGCGGTTTATCGACAAGAATCCTCAGCCGACCAGGTGGCTGCTTGAAGGCTCCACGGACGGGAAGCAGTATGTTGTCATCTGTGATAAAACAAACGTACAAAGTGATCTGCCGCATGACTGTGTGATGTTGGAAAAAGGCATTCAAATGCGCTATCTGCGGCTTACCATACTACAACTACCTTACAGCCAAATGCCTTGCGTATCCGGTCTCCGGGTCTTTGGCATTGTTGCTGGTTCCATGCCTCAAAAAGCGATAGAAATTTCACTTAAAAGAATAGGCGATCTGGGCATGGAACTATCATGGGAACAGACAGGCGCGGCAGGTTGTAATATTCTCTGGGGATACGCGCCTGAAAAACTATACCACAGCTATATGGTATTTGGAAAAACCAGCCAACGTATCGGCGCGCTGGTAAAGGGCGAACAAGTATATGTGCGAGTCGATACGTTTAACGAAACAGGTATCACCGAAGGAGATGTAACAGCATTATGCTGATGTGAGAACACAATGAACAAAACTATTGAAGCCCTATTGAATGACCGGGGCGAAAATCACCTGATGCCGTTTTTTTGGCAGCACGGCGAGGACGAAGCGGTACTGCGTAAGTACATGGGTGTAATTTTTGAAGCGGGCTGCGGCGCGGTTTGCGTGGAAAGCCGTCCCCACCCGGACTTTTGCGGCCCGAAGTGGTGGGCGGACATGGACATTATTTTGGACGAAGCCCGCAAGCGGGACATGAAGGTCTGGATTTTGGACGACAGCCATTTCCCTACCGGATTCGCCAATGGAGCGCTTAAAGACGCTCCCGCCGAACTGTGCCGACAAAATATATTTATGACAAGCACAATCTTTACCGGCACGGCGCGGTGTGTTGTCGTAGATATGAACGAACTCCGTAAACCCAAGCCTATCCCGATGAATCTCATGCAACAATATATAACCGTGGAACTCTTGCGGAATGTGCGGGTGTTTGACGATGACCGAATCCTCAGCGTAACCGCGTTTGCGGAAGACGGGCGGATTGTGGATTTAACCGGACTGGCCGTGAACGGAACCTTTGAGTGGAACAAGCCCGATGGCGATTGGCATGTCTGCGTGTGCGGTCTCAGCCGCAATTTGGGACCGCATCGAAATTATATCAACATGATGGATACGATTTCCTGCGAAAAACTGATAGAGGCGGTATATGAGCCCCATTATGTCCGTTATAAAAACGATTTCGGTAAGACCATAGCCGGATTCTTCTCCGACGAGCCGGAACTGGGTAACGGCGTGATATATTTGCAAGGTAACGCTATCGGTTCCGAACAGGATTTGCCCTGGAGCGCGGAACTGGAAAATGCGCTGAAAGACACTTTAGGAGACCGGTGGTTGAATCTAATGCCATTTATGTGGGACACCGCCGTTGTAAACCGGAAAGAAGCTGCCCGAGTCCGTGCAGCGTACATGGATGTCGTAACAAAACTGGTACGGGCTGATTTTTCCGAACGGATTGGTCAATGGTGCCGGGATCGGGGCGTGGAGTACATCGGCCATCAGGTTGAGGACAACGGCCAGCACTGCCGGACGGGTTCAAGCCTGGGGCACCAGTTCCGGGCACTGGCCGGCCAGGACATGGCGGGTATCGACAATATCGGCGGTCAGGTCTTGCCCCAGGGCGAGGACGAGCCTGCGACAACCATGCATGGCATGATGAAGCGCAGTGGTGAGTTTTTTCACTACGGCTTAGGCAAACTTGCCGTCTCCTCTGCGGCGATTGAACCCCGCAAGAGGGGTCGTGCGCTCTGCGAGATCTTCGGGAACTACGGCTGGCAGGAAGGGGTAAAGCTCGAAAAATACCTCATCGATCATTTTCTGGTACGGGGCGTGAACTATTATGTACCCCATGCGTTCAGCCCGAAAGAATACCCCGATCCGGACTGCCCGCCGCACTTTTACGCCCACGGGCATAATCCCCAGTACCGTCATTTTAGTGCGCTTATGCGTTATACCAACCGCATATGCAATCTCATAAGCGGCGGCAAAATTATTACCGAAGCAGCAATACTGTACCATGCGGAAGCGGAATGGGCGGGCCAATCCATGCCCTTTGAGAAACCGCTGCGGGCGCTGTATGACCGGCAAATTGACTGCTGTGTTATTCCAATAGACGTATTCGCTGATCCTGAAACCTACCGGACGGATATGACAAATGGGCTTATCGTAAACGGAAACAGTTATAAAATTCTCGTTATTCCATATTCCGAGTTTTTGCCCACCGTCTTTATAAAAACTGTCGTCAAACTCTATAAAACCGGATTTTCTGTGATTTTCGTGGATGCTTTGCCGTCAGGTGTGTATGACGGCGAGGATAGCCTGTTAGACGATTTGTGGGACTGTCCTGTGGTTCCACTTTCAGACCTAGCCGAAACAGTGGCAAAACGTATCCAGCCGGAAATCCGTCTTTTACCCGCAAATAACCGTATACGGGTCTTGCACTACCGGGTACAAGGTGATCTGTATATGATCGTAAATGAGGCCGCTTCTCTTTATCAGGGTACGTTGACCGTTCCTGATATAGGTATCTGCTATACTTACAATGCCTGGAAAAACCGGCTTGAAACGGTAACAACGAAACGGTACGGGGAAGGAACGGCGATAACCCTTTCCATCAATCCATTGCACAATGTTATCATCATATTTGATAATGAGCCGCCTACGGCACTATCCAGCCCAGTATGTCCGGGTGGGACACCGATAAAGCCGGAAGAGTGGATGCGCTCATTGTGCAAAAGTATTGACTATCCACATTTCGGCGAGGCAATTCCCGTAACTATTCCTGACACGCTTGCGGAATCGGAGCCGGCCTTTTCCGGCTTTGCCCGGTATGAGACAAACTTCACCGCCAAAGCCGGGGAACGCATGGTTCTTGAAATTACCGATGCTCTGGAAGGCATGGAGGTGTTTGTGAACGGTACGAGTGCCGGGCTGCAAATCACGCCGCCCTATCTCTATGATATTTCACTACTTGTCAAAACAGGTGGGAATGAACTTGTCATTGAAGTAGCCACCACACTGGAAAGAGAAAGGAAAGTTGATCAAACGGGGATCCCACACATTCCGGCTTATCCAGAAACCGGATCCGGTATTACCGGCAAGGTTGTTATTTGGCGGCAATAAATAAAAGGAGATTACATGAAGCAAGAAACAAATTTTTACGATGGCTGGAAATTCAAGCATCAAGTTTCGGTAGATACTGAATTGATCGATCTGCCTCACGATGTCATGATCCACCATGAGAAACGAAATCCGTAAAGTCTTAGAGGAAGCACCGAAGCATATTTTTCTGGTGGCGTATACGAGTACGAAAAAAGTTTTTTGCACCTGAAAATTGAGTAGAAAAATCCATCGGCTTCAGATTTGAGGGTGTCAATAAAAACAGCAATGATAAAAGGGTCATTTCTAAAAATATCAGGTAGTGGAAAAGGTACTGATGTTTATCAAATTATCTCGGAGGAATATAACATGGAAACAGCAGACAGATCGGCACGGGAAAACGGCTCCCATTCAAAACTATCACAGGGGCATCTGCCCGCATGGTATGTCCTTGCGTGGAATTCGCGTGCGCTTTCAGTTGCGATAAGTGTCGTAATATTAATGCAGATCACCTATTACTCTACGGAAGTGGTAGGACTAAGCGCCGCCCTGGTGGGAACAATATTCCTTGTTTCAAAAATCTTTGACGGAATAACGGATTTGATTGTAGGCTTCATTATTGACAGGACAAACACAAGGCTTGGCAAAGCGCGTCCTTATGAGTTGTTCATAATTCCGTTGTGGCTGCTCATTGTGTTCTTATTCAGTACTCCAGATATGGGTACAACGGGCAAAATAATTTATATTTTTGTGTTTTATACATTTATAAATTCGGTCTGCACAACATTTCTTCAGTCATCTGAAACAGTTTATCTCGGCAGGGCCGTGCTGGATGACGGTGGCCGCGCAAAAATATTGGCGATAGGCGGAGTCATTGTTATGTTGATAAGCGCCGTTTCCAGTATGATTTTACCGCAGTTGATGAATTCCTGGGGCACTTTGCCGGGCGGCTGGACAAAAATCGCGCTGGTCTATGCCGTTCCCATGTTGGTTATCGGGTTATTGCGTTTCATATTCATCAAGGAAAAGACAATAAGTAATAAGGATGAGAAGAGCAATAGCCTGGGCTTTGTGGAAGGTCTAAAGCTGTTGAGCCGGAACAAGTACATCTTCATACTGACCGCGCTTATTTTACTGTCTTTTCTTGCCACCAACATTTTAGGCATTACCGGAACTTATTATTTCCGGTTTATCATGGGTGATCTGGGGTTACTATCGCTGGTCGGCATGATGGGACTCCTGGGGCCGTTCCTTTTCCTGCTGTTCCCGCTCGCGTTGCGTAAAATAGGCTCAATCGGATTTGTGCGTATCGGTTTTACCGTGGCCGCCGTAGTCTGCGCGGTACGCTTCTTCTTTTACGATAACCTCCCGGTTTTGGTAATTAGCAGTTTCCTGAGCGGTATCGGGCTTACGTCAATAACCATGATCAATCATTTTTTCATTCTTCAGTGTATAGAATACGGCGAGTTAAAAACAGGGAAAAGAGTGGAGGGCACTCCCGCCGCTCTTACAAATTTCGCGAACAAAATAGGCAGCGCCATAGCGTCCGCCGGTACGGGTTTTATTATGGCCACCGGCGGCTATGTCAGTTCGGCTTCCGTACAGCCGGATAGCGCGCTTATGTCCATTCGTCTGCTTTATTCCCTTGTCCCAGCCGCCCTGAGTGTCATTATGATAATTATCCTGCGTTTCTTTGATGTGGAAAAAACACTTCAAACGATGAAGAAGGAGAAGACGGCATGAAACAATCGCCAAACGGCTTTTTTGTAGGGGCGACAACCACACCCGTCAGGCCAAAAAGAATAATGCAACAGAAACCATTGGGTTATGAAACATATTACAGGAGCAATGCGTAATGGAAAAAATGAACTTTTGCGACGGCTGGGCATTCAAAAAACAGGGCGCTGAAAACGCGGAGCCTGTTACGCTGCCCCATGACGCGATGATTTTGGAAAAGCGCGATCCGAATAGCCCCAGCGGTAGCGCGGGAGCGTTTTTCCCCGGCGGCGTATACGAGTACGAAAAGAATATTTTTGTACCCGATGATTGGGCGGAAAAATCAGTTGTCTTCAAGTTTGAGGGGGTGTATAAAAACAGCGCCGTCTATCTTAACGGCGAAGAAGCGGGTGGCTGCGCTTATGGTTATTCGCAATTTTACGTTCACGCCGATACATTGCTGCGCTACGGCGCGGAAAATACTATCCGCGTAGTCGCGCATAATGACGACCAGCCTAATAGCCGCTGGTATACTGGTTCCGGTATATATAGGCCGGTCTGGCTCCTTCTGTCCGGCAAGACCCATATAGACATTGATGGGGTAAAAATTTCCACGATTTCCTATAATCCCGCGAAAATCCGGGTGGACACGTCGCATAGCGGGGGAGATACCGTAACCGTTGAGGTGCTGGATAA
>JAITAN010000118.1 GCA_031284105.1 Treponema sp.
ATAGAATTTCCTTATGATTTAAAAAAGGAATTTGGCAGAGGCCGGATTAAAGTACACGCTGAGTTTAATGGAGAACCTTATGATGGAAGTATAGTGAATATGGGAATAAAAAATAAAGATGGATCAATTTGTTATATAATCGGTATACGGAAAGACATACGGCAGAAAATAAATAAAAATTGTGGGGATAAAATTACTGTCAAAATTGTGGAAAGGAGATAAAGATAATGACTGAAAAAATAAAAAACATAGATGAATATATTGCGAATTTTGATACGGAAGTACAAAAGACGTTAAATGAATTACGAAATTTTATAAAGTCAGAAGCGCCTGATGCCACCGAAAAAATATCTTATGGAATGCCTGCGTTTTACTTAAAAGGTAATTTGGTTCATTTTGCCGCATTTAAGGGTCATTACGGTTTTTTCCCTGGTCCATCCGGAATTGATGAGTTTGAAGAGGAATTGAGCCCCTATCGTAGTGGAAAAGGTACGCTCCGTTTTCCTTTCAATAAACAAATTCCCTGGGACATATTAAAAAAAGTTATTCAATACAGGGTAAAAGAAAACCTAAAAAAATTGGATGATAAAATAAATTAAAGCAAAAAACGGCGCATAACAGGCCTGTATGCGTTCCACCGCCATACGGCGGCTCCAGGGTTTCGTTCGCCTAGGTCAGTCGCTTCGCTCCTTCCCACGGCCCACTGCACCTACAGTTTGTCAGCCCTGGTCTTTGCTACGCAAAGCCCTTATTCGGGCCGGCAAAATGTCGCCGACAGCCGGAACGTTATGCGAAATTGGGGCTAAAATGGTTTAAATATAATAAATTATATAAAAATAAGTTGACATAAGTTTAAAATCAAAATATAGTGAAAAATTATACAAAGGAAGATCTAAAATGGATAATGAGATTTTAACGGAATTAGAGACAGCCAAATTATATATAAAATTATTAACATTATCACAGCTGAAATTATGGGTTAATGATATTTTAATGCTTGAAACGGAAATAGACTGTAAATATGACGCGGAGCCAATAGAAGGTGAATTTCTAAATATAATAAATGGTCAAATAAAAGTTATTGAAAATGATCCCGCAAATTATACTTATCATAGTTTTTGGTTTATTATAATGAAAGAAGACAAAACAGTAGCAGGATCAATGGATTTTAAAAACATTCCAAATGAACTAAAGGAAATTGAAATAGGCTATGGATTGGGAAAACATTATGAGCATAAAGGATATATGACTGAAGCGGTAAAGGCATTTTGCGAAATGGCATTAATGGACCAAAGAATAGAAACAATAATTGCTGAAACGGAAATGGAAAATATCGCTTCACATAAGGTATTGGAAAGGTGCGGTTTTAAAAAATATCAAGAAGAAGAAACAATTTGGTGGAAATTGAATAAATTAGATATAGAAATAAAATAATGGTGTACGCCACGTACTTCGCATAAATTGTCCGGCCTCGTACACGGGTACCGCCCTTGATGCCGCCGTATGAACAGGTACGCCGCTGCCGGGGGTTTCGTATCGTGAAGATGGCTATTGCTTTTTTTAGGATTTCAAGTAAAGCGGAGCTGCACACGATCTCCCGCAGACAGGTAATTTCTTTCCGTAGCCGAGCCGCCTCTTTATCCCGGGCATTTCCTCTACCGGCGAGGCTTTGCTTTCATCGCTCCCCTTTCGCCCTGTCTCCGACTGCTTCCGGTCCGCCTTTTGGGCGAATCCTTCCACCCGTTCTTTAAATTCCCCAGTAACCTCCCTTTTTCTCCCATAATAATCTCTCCTTTGATCATAGGCTTAACTCCCTATCCATATCAACCGGGGGGAGGCGCATCCAACCGGCGGTCTAGGGATGCCTTTACATTCTGAATTCTGAACCCAAGTATACATCCCTCACCATCTTGTTGGCAAGAATCACATCTTTGTCCCCACGGGCAACAATGCTACCGGTATTGATGATGAAGGCTTCGGTGGTAATCTCAAGCGTATCGCGCACATTATGATCCGTGATAAGCACACCGATTCCCTTTTTCGCAAGTTGCCTGATTATCCGCTTAATTTCATATACAGCAATGGGGTCTATACCAGCAAAAGGTTCGTCAAGAAGCAGAAATTTCGGCTCTGTCGCCAAAGCACGGGCTATTTCAGTGCGGCGGCGTTCTCCACCGGAAAGCGTATGCCCCGGTTGTCTTCCCAGACGCGAGATTCCGAACTCATCAAGAAGCTCCTCAAGCCGCGCCTTCTTCTGCCGATAGTTGATGTCGCGCCTGCTTTCCAGAATCGCCCAGATATTCTGCTCAACCGTGAGTTTGCGGAAAATAGACGCCTCCTGCGGCAGGTACGCAATACCCTGTCGCGCCCGTTTGTACATTGGTTTACGGGTAATGTCAATGCTGTCCAGCGTAACGGTTCCTTGCGTAGGACGATAAAAACCCACAATCATATAGAATGTTGTGGTCTTACCCGCGCCGTTCGGTCCTAAAAGTCCCACTACCTGCCCATTATACATGGAAAAATCTATCCCATGCACCACCTCCTTTCGCCCAAACCGCTTATATAGGTTATTCACGGCAAGCACATGAGAGCCAATCGGCACAAAGGGTTCTTCTTCAATCTTCGGCGCCGGCTCCACGGCCGTAGCCCAAATGTATGTCGTCCCGGCGTCCGGCGTAAAAGGCATCCTATGAGCGGTAAAGGGAGCGGTTTCAATCGCGGTTGAAACCGGCTCATTTCCCTCCCGCGGTACGTCTTCGTCAAGAGTCGTTACATATATATAAGTGGTATCGCCAAGGGGAATCTTTGTTTCCATACCGCCTAAACGCTCAATCTTTTATAGAACCAGACACCGAACCTTCCATCGTAACATCATCGGTGTCAAGATCAACGCGGATACGATCTGCGCGGTACTCGTCTTGTTTCTTAAAAACAACGGGAAAACCGGAAAGTTCGAGCAGTTTCTCCTTACGCCGGTACACCGCGTATTGAGAACGGCACACGAGATCATCCTGAAACAGTCTGACCCCCACCTGGAAAATCGTAACCTCTTTTTCATCATCGTATTCGATGAATCTGCCCTTAGCCACAAGCGAATTTTTTCTATCTTCAAGCGTAGCATTACCCTCAAGCCGCGCAATTTTCAATTTCCGGTCATAACGCAGCCTGTCGGTCTGAAAAAAGATTTCTTTTTCCTGCTCCTGCCCCCACACGCTGCCCGTACAATCAATAAACTGGTTATCCTCTCCTAAAATTTCAATTCTGGATGCTCTCAATACCAGATTATCCGAATATACCTCGGCATTTCCGAGCAAAACAATCGTTTCTTTCCCTGCCGCTCGGCCGCCGCTCATTTGATCGGCTCTGAACGTGAACGTATCCGCACAAAGCCGTATGGGAAAGAAGAACATAAGAAACATAAGGGGGAAAAACATAACGCTCTCACTATAGTGAGAGGATTTTTTATATACGTTATTCATGCTCATTATTCATCCTCTTCCGTTTCAAAATACACGCCCTGTATCCCGCTGTCAAACATAAACACCTGTTCCCTGATATTGGCGGAAAAGCCTTTTCCTGAAAAAGATGTCCCATCGGGACGCTCAATCTGCACCTCATCCTCTTTTCCGGCGGAAACGACGCGGGTCTTATCCTCCCAGTGTAAAGTATCGGTTCTAATAGAAAGATCGTCAGACTTGACATCTATGCGGATACCGTTCAGCATTTGAATATTTCCGGTATCAATCTCAATATGAGCCGTACCTACGTCGCCTTGTACATTTACCTCTTTCCCATGGTTTTGGAATTGTTCAAACTCAAATTCCTGCACATGCATAAGCTGCTTTTTCTCATACCGTTCCGCCGTGTCCGCCTTAAATCGCACTATGGGTTCCCCGTTCCTCACCCGCACATACTCAACATCATTCATAATAATGTCCGGTTGCTCATTCGTTTCCACAGATGCCACACCGTAGTCAAAGGAACAGGAGGAAAACAGGAACAGAGAGAACAGAAAATAGAGTAAAGACGGCACAAAACCGGATTCGTATGAATTATGGGGCTTTCCCAACACTTCAGTGTGCGGGGGAATCGGCGCTTCATCCGATGAGAAAGCAACCTTATAATGCCGTTTCATGTTCCTAATCATTAGCTTTTCTATCCCTCACCGCAGTAATAAAATCTCTAAACAGCGGGCTTGCCGAGGTCGGTTTGGACTTAAATTCAGGATGGAACTGTACGCCTAGTCCCCACGGGTGATTTGTCCATTCGGTACACTCAACCAAGCCTCCATCCGGCGTAAATGCCGTCAGCTTTAGACCGGCTGCGGACATTTCCTCGCGGTACCGGTTTGAAAACTCGTAGCGATGCCGGTGCCGTTCCCAAATATGCTTTTCCTTGTAGGCGGCGAAAATCAGGCTTCCCTCAACCGCGACAGACTCGCTCTTTCCAAGCCGCATGGTACCGCCATAATCCTTCACGTCAACCTGTTCTTCCAATAAATCCACCACCGGATGTTTGGTATCATGGTTGAACTCGGTGGAATCCGCGTCCTCAAACCCAAGTACGTTGCGACCCCATTCGATCACCATTATCTGCATACCCAGACAAATACCCAGATATGGCACCTTATTTACACGCGCCCACCGCGCCGCGTTTACCATACCGTTGATGCCTCGCTGCCCAAAGCCGCCGGGCACCAGTATACCGTCTACCCCGGTAACGGCAGAGCCTAAAATGCCGTCAACCGCAGCCGGATCCTCAAGCCGAGACGAGTCTACTTTTACTAATTCAACCTCCACATGGGATTCAAGCCCCGCGTGAAAAAGCGACTCATACACGGACTTGTACGCATCGTGTAGTTCCATGTATTTTCCCACCACACCGATACGTACCTTGCCCTTGCGCGCCTCGAATTCTTCCATAACTCTACACCACGGCTTCAAATCAGAATGGCGGCTCGCCACTCCAAGTTTTTTTAGCACCACCTGATCCATCTTCTGTTCGTAAAACACAAGAGGAACGGCGTATATTGTAGTATCAATATTATAAGAAACGAAGACCGCTCCGTTTTCCACATTGGTAAAAAGAGCGATCTTCTTCCGCATAGCATCGTCAAGCATCACCGGAGCGCGACAGATCAGAACATCCGGCTGTATTCCCATTTCCTGCATGGCTTTCACCGAGTGCTGCGTGGGTTTTGTTTTCAGTTCGCCTTCCCCCACTTCCGGGATAAGCGTCAGATGTACGGATAAGGCGTTTTCCTTACCGTATTCATGGATAAGCTGCCGTGCCGCTTCCAGAAACGGAATTGACTCAATATCGCCCACGGTTCCGCCGATTTCCACAATCACAACATCGGTGTCCTGATCCAGCGCCACAATTATCCGGTGTTTGATTTCGTCTGTTATATGCGGGATCACCTGTACACAACGCCCAAGGTACCGTCCTTCCCGTTCCTTCCGCAACACAGAGTCGTAAATTTGCCCGGTCGTAATGGAATTCGCCCGATAAAGCGGGCTGTTCGTAAAACGCGCGTAATTCCCTAGATCAAGATCGGTTTCCGCCCCGTCGTCCGTAACGTAAACTTCTCCATGCTGATACGGATTCATGGTTCCCGCATCCACATTGATATACGGATCGCATTTTACCATACGGACATTGAGTCCCCGGCACTCAAGCAAAGCACCCAAAGAAGACGCCGCAACACCCTTCCCGAGGCTGGAACATACGCCGCCCGATACAAAAATAAACTTATTCATGCCCTACTATTATGCCGAGAGATAACCGGCTTGACAAGTCCTAGGACGTGATCACACTATACAAAGCGACAAATACAGGACAGGTAGATAAAGGCCGTAAAGAGGTGTTTTGACCGTTTCGGCGGCGTCAACGCTCTTAATAAAGGCGTTAGCGTCCTTAACTGCGGTATGAACACGCCCTAGCATCGGAGAAATGCCAAACATTTGCCCCGTTTATTTCATCCCAAGCGGCTTTCCTAATGAAGTGTAAAAGCAACTTTTCTATAGCAAGCCGATTCTACAATATGACATTTTAAGACCATTTCCATTGACAAATTTTGAGTATTAGCATATTATTAGACATTATGGTAGATATAGTATTTTTGAATAATGCTGACTTTGAGCAATACCGTACCCTCATTTACAACGAGAGCGGCATTCACTTTACGCCGACAAACCGTTCCATCTTGGAAAGCCGGCTTAAAGACCGGTTACGGGAGAGGGGTATTGATGTACGAACGTACTATAATACCATCTCTAGAGACAAGGAAGAGATGAAAAGCTTCCTTGACTCAATAACAACAAACCTGACGCGTTTCTTCCGTAATCAGGCTCATTTTGACGTATTGGAGCATTATGTGGTGCCTGAATTGATAAAATTGAAGAAATCGCTCGGTAATACCACTATCAAGATATGGAGTGCGGGCTGTTCTACCGGAGAAGAACCGTACACGTTGGCAATGCTGATGAATCAAATACTACCTGCTCCATGGAAATTTGAGATAATTGCCAGCGATATAAGCCTTAAATGTCTTATGACGGCAAAAGAAGGCTTTTATACAGAGAGCCGTATCGTGGGCGTACCTGATAGTTATTTACACAAGTATTTTGATAAGGTAAGCGGGGGTTACAAAATCAGACACGAACTGATGAGCAAGGTGCGGTTTGATTACCATAACCTCAAGAATGATTCGGGATTGCATAACCTTGATATTGTATTCTGCCGTAATGTTATTATTTATTTTGATGAAGCCGCGCAAACTGCGGTAATGAAGCGTTTCTGGGATGCAATGGCGTCAAAATCATTCCTGTTTATTGGACATTCGGAATCTCTATTCGGCATGGACACAAAATTTGAATTTGTAAAGACCAAATGGTCAACATTTTATAAAAAATGGATATAACGTGAATGCACTTCACGTTTGATTATATGTACGCGAAGGCGCGTAAATAGGAGTTAACGTATGGCTGATGATATTGGTGTCTTGATTGTTGATGATTCCGCATTGATGCGGAATTTGATAGGGCGCATGGTGGAAGAGACGGAGGGGCTTGTCGTAGCGGAAAAAGCAATGAACGGTAAATTCGCGCTTCAAAAGATTCCCCGCGTTAATCCGGACGTTATTGTGCTTGACCTCGAAATGCCGGAAATGAATGGCATTGAGTTTCTAAAAGAACGTAGGAGGCAAGGGATCAAGATACCTGTTGTTATTCTGTCGTCAATTGCCGCACGCGGCGCAGAAATCACCATGGAAGCGCTTTCGCTCGGCGCAAGCGACTTTATTCAAAAGCCGTCAGGTTCTATCTCGGACGATATTCACACGGTAAAAGATAGTCTTGTCGGTATGCTTCTAGGCTACGGTAAGCAGTACCGCAGAACGCAGGGCAAAAAAACGGCGACTATCGATTACACAGTAAAACCGCAGTCAAAGAGCGGGGTACTATCGCCCCCGGAAGCCGTCCGCCCGAAGTCTTACATTAAGTCGGCCGATAGCCTTAATCTCTCGCCGTCTGGTACCGTAAAACCGCATACCCCCTTGCGCAAGCCGGGCAAAACCGACATTATCGCCATCGGTATCTCAACCGGCGGTCCGGATGCGCTCCGCTTTATATTCTCAAAACTTGATGCGGACCTCAAGGTGCCGATTGTGGTCGTTCAGCACATGCCGCCCGGTTTCACCCTTGAGTTTGCCCGAAGCCTTGACCGCATTTGTCCGCTCGAAGTCAAAGAAGCCGCCGAAGGCGACATCATTCAACCGGGGCGCGCTCTTATCGCGCAGGGCAACAAGCATCTTGAAGTGGAGAAATATCCATACGGCGCGGTCGTCCATCTTACGGACGCTCCCCTTGTCAGCGGGCATCGCCCATCTGCCGATGTGCTTTTCGCATCAATTGCTAAATGGTACGGCAATCATGCGCTGGGCGTCATTATGACCGGTATGGGGCGGGACGGCGCCGAACAAATCGGTGAGATTTACAAGGAGGGCGGTCTTACTCTGGGGCAGGATGAAGCCTCCTCGGTTGTGTACGGTATGCCCCGCGTCGCTTTTGAACTGGGACACATACAAGAGCAGGTCTCCCTTCAAAATATGGCGCGTAAAATTTGCGATCTAGCGAAAACGCCGCGCTAAAAAGCTACCCCCTGTTTAATTCGTATGTATTGCAATGGGGTTCCGCGATTATGAGCGGCGATGCTTCCGCATGAAGAAGCGCCGGCTCCCTGCGTGAACCTTTTGCTTAAAGAACGCGTATATTCAGAGGGGATTATTTTTTATTGTTTACGTATTCGCCAGTGTCCGTCTATGTTTTCACATGATGCGATAGGTACATCCAGTTGACTGCCGTCTTCCGCAATAAGCTTTATCTTACCTAAAACCACATTCACGTCCAGTACCCGCCATAGCACGCCGTTGTAGGACATCCTCATTCCTTCATGGGGGCATAGGCGGCGCTGTTCGCAATAGAAGCAATGTTCGTAGGAGAGGCAGCACAAAAGGCGTCCGCAGGGACCGGATATTTTCATGGAATTGAGAGAGAGGTTTTGATCCTTTGCCATCTTGATCGATACGGGCTTTAGCTTATCGGAGATCGTATGGCAGCAATAGCCCCTGCCGCAGATACCAAGCCCGCCCAAAACCCGCGCCTCATCACGTATACCGATTTGGCGTAATTCAATGCGCGCTTTGAAAACGCTCACCATATCTTTGACCAGTTCTCGAAAATCAATGCGGTTGTCGGCGGTAAAGAAAAACAGTATCTTCGGATCTTCCAAAAGGTAATGCACGGACACCAGTTTCATTTCAAGGCGGTGTACCGCTATTTTTTCCTTGGCTATGAGAAAAGCTTTCTGCTCCAGAACCTTGTTGCACGCGGCTTTGCCCAGATCGTAGTCCGTCGCAAGCCGTTCTATGATGGCCATTTCCGAAAAGTAGGAGTCTTTCCGTATCTGCCCCATAACCCGAGCCAAATCCCTACCGTAACGGGTCGGCACGATCACCATGCGTCCGGTTTCAAGGGTTTCCCCATTGTACGCTGCAAAGAATGTCTCGTTGGAATAGAAAAGACGCAGCCGGTACACGGGCGTATCGGGCATAACTTCTCTGTTTTCGACAATAACGGTGGTAATCCGTTCCAATTCTTCAGAATCGTCAAGATCGGCAATATCTTCGTCTAAGTAGTCGCTCATACTTAATACCTCCAGCTTTCATTGCAGTAAGTCTACCAAAAGACCGGTGATTTCCTCAAGACGCTCCAGAATTGCAAGCTGATCGCTCTGCCCGGCAAGAATGCCCGTTGCTAATTGATCGAGTTTCTTGTTTACAATCTGAACAAGCGTCTTCTCCTTTCGTTTGCGAAGGTTTATGCCCGTAGACTGCTTTTCAATATCATAGGTATTTTGAACAATAAAAGCGAGGAAATTCCGCACCGCTTGTTTATACCGTAGGATTTCCGCAGGTAACGGGCGGTTTTTCAGATCATCGCCCGCGCTGTGAACATCGTCAAGCAGTTGTTTGATGGTTTCTTCGGTAACCGGTAGTTTCTGCGCTTCCGAAACTTCGGTTTCCCCCTGTATTTGCGCTAAAAGGTTAAAAAATAAAGGCTTTGGCTTGACTTCACTCTTGCTTTGGGTCTTTTTCGATTCATTTTTAAGTCCTGCATATACAGCAGGATTAAAGAACGGCGCGGCGCTTTCTATTTTATCCATGAGCGTCTCGGTTCACTATGCGACGCATTAGTCTTGTCTTTTTTCGACAACAGCGAAAGCGCGGAAAGTACGCCCCGCTTGTCGCGGTATTCGGCAATGGTTTTTTCCCATTGCTCATCGCTTGTACAAACCGACACTTTGCCGTGAATCAGACAGCCTTCATCGGCTTGAATACGCCGCGTGATGATGTTGCCCAGCACAAGCGCGCTCGAAAGAACGATGAGGCGTTCGCTGGCGATAACGTTTCCATACACCACGCCGCCTATGGTGACGGAGGTTCCCACCACATCGCTCTTCATGCGGGCTTTTTCGCCGATAATCACCCGGCCTTTTGAGTTTAGGTTGCCCTGTAGGCTGCCGTCCACGCGGGTAAAACCCGCGGAATCGACATTACCGACGACGCTGGAATTCGGACCGATAATGGTATTCACTGAAAATTCACTTGCCATAACAATGCCTACCTCTCGATTGGTTTGATGAGGGATTCGCGTATATTGAGGTATTTATAAGGATCGACCACATCGGAGCCTATGTGTACCTCGTAGTGAACGTGGGGTCCGGTTGAAAGTCCGGTATTGCCGATATGGCCTATGATGTCGCCCTGTTGAATGCGCTGACCCGTTTTCACGCGTACGCTGAGCATATGCGCGTAGCGGGTATAGAACCCGTGCTTGTGCTTGATGATGACGTAGTTTCCGAATCCGCCCGGATCGAAATCCACCGTAACGATCTGCCCGTCGGCGGTGGCGATAATCGGGTCGCCCTGCCGGTAGGTGGAAAGATCGATGCCTCTGTGGACATAGAATTGACCGGTAAACGGGTTTATGTTCTGTCCAAAACTCATGGAGATATGCCCTATGCCTCCCCGTATGGGCCAAATACTGGGGATTTCCGTGAGCAAAGCGCTATGTGAATTGAGCAGCGCGCCGATTTCTTTGATCGGTTCAACCGCGGAGGAAAGGTAACTCCTAATCCTGCGCATATCGTTTACTTCCTGCAAGACGCCTTCGGGCGCTTCCTGTATATCGAAAAATGCCGACAGATCCCCGCCCGCGCCCGAGTTCCCCTCATTGGAAGCGGACGTGTCCACGCCGAGCGTGGAAAGCGTACCGATAAGCGCGTTTTCAAAGTCGCGCGCCTCCCGCGTGAGCAGGACGGTTTCATCGCGGAGTTGATCGAGGTTGGCCTGCAATTCTTTAAGCCGGCTGTCCTTATCAACAGCCGCGCCTCTGGACATCACATTCGAGGACGCGCCGTACCAGAAAAGCGCCGCGGCTCCGCCCGCAAGCGCCAGCACGAAACAGATCACCGCAAAAACCGAAATCCGAAGGTTGAACACTTCTTTTTCAGAATGAGGGACCAGTACTACCGTATATTGTTTACGTAAACCTTTGAATAAAGCCCTAAAAAAAGCGCCTAGACCCCTACCGATAAGTATAAAAGCGCGCTTTACCTTTTTGACCGCGTTATTTTCTAGGCGTTTATAAGCTAATATGGTCGACACTTTGCACCTCTTTTTACAAATAACATTGCACTAATGATACAAGCCCGGTAACCGGTTGTCAAGGGGGAATTCGGTAAGGCGTATTTTTTATGTCCGCCTCCTAATGCGGAGCGCAACCGCGTGCGCCTCATTAAACCTTTTCTGATGCGTAGGCGCGGCCTGTTCCCATACGGGGCGGGGA
>JAITAN010000153.1 GCA_031284105.1 Treponema sp.
CCGATAGAAAGCTCCTTTACCCGCTGCGCTCCCCATGCAGCAGAAAGTTTTGAAGGGTGGACTCCCCAGACCTTTTCGGTATAATCCTCAAAAAACATCCGGTAAAGGTGTCTGCCGAAGCGGTTGATATAAAAATCTTCCAGCGAATTTTTGGGGCGCTTTACTACTGATGAATAGACAAAACTTAATCCGGCGCGAATCGTGTTTATAAAACCCATGTTCAAAAATGTCTGAGCTTTAAGCGCTATGGGGTAGTCAAAAAATTTTCTGCGGTAAAATATCCGGGAAACCCGATCCCTGACAAGCATCACCGCATCCTGTGTTTCGGGGTCCGGGCCGCCGCTGTTTAATGCTTTTTTCCGTTCGAGTAAAATATCGTCCTTCGCGCCCATCCCTTGCAGCGGCATGAGGGACTGCCAAAAATCATTTACGGCCTTACTTTTTGAGAAAAATCTGTGTCCGCCAATATCGATTCTGTTTCCGTTATACTCAATCGTTGTGGAAATGCCGCCCGTGCGCTCCTCCGCTTCGTATACATCGACCTGCGCTCCCGGAATCTCCCGTAGGATTTGGTATGCCGCGGTAAGCCCCGCCGGTCCCGCCCCGATGATAACAATATATTTATTCATACAGCACAACCTCCTGTTTTATCGGTAAGAAAAACATTACATACATTATTTTCCTTCCCAATATTTTTAGAGAGGAGAGGAGGCGGTAACGAAATACTACAAAGGAAATCACCGTGCATATCCATGGTGTATGTATACGCTCTCTGTCCCGGAACTGTTATTATTAAACGCTCATTGGCTTTAATCATCCGCTCATTGGCTTTAATGAGCGGCTCATTTGCTTTAATGAGCGGCTCATTTGCTTTAATGAGCGGCTCATTTGCTTTAATGAATCGCTCATCGGCTTTAATGAGCGGCTTATTTGCTTTAATGAGCGGCTTATTTGCTTTAATGAATCGTTCATTTGCTTTAATGAGCGGCTCATTGGCTTTAATGAGCGGCTCATTTGCTTTAATGAGCGGCTCATTGGCTTTAATGAGCGGCTCATTTGCTTTAATGAGCGGCTTATTGGCTTTAATGAGCGGCTCATTGGCTTTAATGAGCGGCTCATTGGCTTTAATGAGCGGCTCATCGGCTTTAATGAATCGCTTTTTTGTAACACGCAGCAATTCGGAAAGCGCCTGATGTCCTTTCTTTATATGTTCTAAGGCATGAGTGCATACTACCGTATCAAAAAACCTGTTTTCAAATGGGAGTTGTATCAAATCAGCTTTTACTGTGGTAAACTTTCGTTCCGATGTATCATAATCAACCCCGGTACATTCAGTATATGGATATTTCTCCATAATTTTTTTCAGTAAATAACCTCTACCGCAGGCGGCGTCAAGTATGCGGCCTCTGCCGTCTTTGTCCGGCTCAATACAATTAAGAATGTATTTTACGGAACGCTTGTTAGCGTCTATAGGCCTCCGTGCAATGGGCGCATTGACGGTACGTTTGTAGTAATCCGCTATCTCTTCTTCTGATAAAAACGGCATTGCTTCTTTAAATCCCATTATGGTTTCAGCCTCACGCCCATAAGCCATTGTAGTTACAGGTTTCATAAACCATTTGCAGTCACGAAGGACAGGCGGGATGAGATTGTCAAGAATCCAATTCACAAAAATAGAAAATTCACGGCTGACCATGATTCCCCCTTTCTTGCATAGTATTAAGTAATTTTCGGGAAAGAAAATTCCACCAAAAAGCAATCGCAGTGGAGAGAATTTTGCTGATTACATAAAATAAACCGGCGATGTTTGTAAAAAGCCAGAGTAAGAAGTTGTCAAAAGCAAGGCTTAAAAGACTGAATATTACATACAGGAAAAACTCATGTGTTTTTCTGATTCGGGTGTTTTTGATAAATAAAAACTTTTTACAAAGGAAATAGTTGACAAAAAGCCCCGCAAAAAAGCTACAGGTGTTTGATAAAAGAAAGTTCAAACCGCAAAATTCGACCAAAATAGTCAATACGCCAATATTGACGATTGCGGCACTGCCGCCTACAAGAACATAGCGGGAAAATTCATACATGAGGGACCGGCAGCGTGATAAAAACTTATCTATCAAGGGGTACCCCCTTGACAAAGTTTAATGCGGCATCATAATGCTGTTGACTGTTGACTGTTGACTGTTGACTGTTGACTGTTGACTGTTGACTGTTGACTGTTGACTGTTGACTGTTGACTGTTCATAACAAAAAATTTACCATTTATTGAAATAAATTGCAATAGGACGCGGCGGAAAAGGCGGTTAATACGGCCGGTACTATAATAGACTTGTTCGAGATCCCCCGTTAAATACGTAATTCAGAATTGATAATGCTGCAAATGAGAGACATCCTTAACAGATGCCTTCTGCAATCATTCCGGTAAGGATCATTCGGAGGTTCTCGAACAAGCCTATTATTGACAAACCGGCATTTTTTTCTTATCATTATATCAATGAACGCAAACGAACTTCGCTCAAAGTACATTGAGTTTTTTAAATCTAAACAGCATGCCCAGATTCAGGGTAAATCATTGCTGCCCGATAACGATCCGACAGTGCTGTTTACCACCGCCGGAATGCACCCGCTTGTTCCCTATTTGCTCGGTCAGGAACATCCGGCAGGTAAGCGGCTCGTTGATTATCAAAAATGTATACGTACCGGCGACATTGACTCGGTGGGCGATCCGAGTCATCTTACATTTTTCGAGATGCTCGGTAACTGGTCCTTAGGCGACTACTTCAAAGAAGGCGCCATACGTATGAGTTACGAATTCCTTACTTCTTCGGAATGGCTCGGCATACCTGCCGGCAAAATCGGGGTAACGGTGTTTGAGGGTGATGATACGGTACCGCGCGATGAGGAGTCCGCGTCCGTGTGGCGGTCGCTCGGCATACCGGAAGAACGCATCAGCTATAGACCGCGATCCGACAACTGGTGGGGACCTGCCGGCGCTACCGGGCCGTGCGGACCGGATTCGGAAATGTTCTACGATTTCGGCAAAGAGCCGTGCGGATCTGAGTGCGGACCGGGATGTTCCTGCGGCAAGTGGCTCGAAATATGGAATGACGTGTTCATGCAGTACAACAAAAAGGCGGACGGTACGTATGAACCGCTTGCCAGAACGTGTGTGGATACCGGCATGGGTATTGAGCGGACCGTAACGGTGCTGAACGGCAAGAAATCCGTGTACGATACGGACATTTTTGCGGAGAGTATCGCATCAATAGGAAAAGCCGCGGGCTGCGTCTATGGAACAGACCCGGAAAAGGACCGATCCATGCGTATCATAGCGGATCATGCGCGGGCGGCCGCTTTTATATTGGGCGATCCCAAGGCGGTAACGCCTTCCAACGTAGGCGCGGGCTATGTGCTGCGCCGCCTTATCCGGCGCGCGGTACGGCACGGACGCAAACTCGGCATTGAAGGAACGGTATTTTCCCCCATCATGCACATCATCATCGAGCAGATGGCGGGACCCTACCCGGAACTCATCGAAAACAAGGCGCGCATCATAGAAGAATTGAACAAGGAAGAGAAAAAATTCCTTGAGACCCTGCATAAAGGTGAAAAAGAATTTGAAAAACTCGTCCCAAATCTTCTGAAAAATCCGCAGAAGATCATGAGCGGGCGGCTTGCTTTCAAATTGTACGATACCTACGGTTTTCCTATTGAGCTTACCTCGGAGCTTGCCGAAGAGTCGGGGCTTACCGTGAATCGGGAGGAATTTGACGAGGCATTTAGGAAGCACCAGAACCTTTCCCGTGCGGGCGGCGGGCAAGCCTTTAAGGGCGGCCTCATCGATCACGGGGAAATCGCTACCAGATACCACAGCGCGACCCACCTTTTGCAACAGGCGCTTCGCATCGTGTTGGGTGATCATGTTGCGCAGAAAGGTTCAAACATCACTGCGGAGCGTATGCGTTTCGACTTTTCTCACGACAAACCTATGACCGCAGATGAAATCGCCCGCGTGGAGGCAATCGTCAATGAGCAGATCAGGCGCGACCTGCCGGTAACTATGGAGATCATGGCGCTTGATGACGCCAAAGCATCGGGCGCAATCGCCCTATTCGGCGAAAAGTACGACTCACAGGTAAAGGTCTACGCCATGGGCGACTTCTCAAAGGAAGTGTGCGGCGGACCTCATGTGGAACACACCGGCGTACTGGGTACGTTCAAAATACAGAAGGAACAGTCGTCTTCGGCAGGAGTCAGGCGAATCAGGGCGGCGCTGGAATGATGCGCGGCGCCGGAATGGTCTTTTCCTCTCCGTTCCCCACAAAAATTGTATCCTTGTATATGGAATTTTTCTTTTATAAGTGATAGATATAATAGTAACACGTAATAAGATAAGGAAGTAAAGATGCAAAACAAACGATTTTTAATGTTTTTGGTTTTTTGTGTACTGATCGCGGGCGCGGGCTTTGCGCAGTACAATGGGAAAGCAGTGGTCGCCACAATCCAGTACAACACAACGGAGCCGGTTACCGCCGAACAATTACGGACGCAGATTGAAATACTGGAGAAACAGGCGGGCAAAACCGCGACCGTCCAGGAGCGGCAGCAAGTGCTTGATGGAATAATCGATCAAAAATTGGTCATTCAGGCTGCGACAAGAGAAAAGATAACCATTTCCGAGACGGAAATCAATCAGCAGATGCAGGTAATCAGGCAACAGATGGCTCAATCTGCCGGTAGACAGCCGACCGATGCGGAATTTGCCGCGGCAATCAAACAGCAAACCGGCATGGATATGAATGTGTATCGCGACCAGATGAGACAGCAAATGCTGATAAATAAATATATGACTCAGAAGTACCTGCCTCAAGCCGTCTCAAGAGCCAATGTTACGGTAAGCGACAATGAAATCAACGAGCAAATACAGGCTTTGAAAGATCAGCAGGCCGCGAGTTTGGGCGGACGCCAGCCGACCGATGCGGAATTTGCCGCGGCTGTTAAACAGCAGACCGGCATGGAGCTTGCCGTGTTTAGAACGCAGATCAGGACGCAGATAGCGCAACAGAAATATGTCTTGAACCTGGGCGGCGGGACGCCTACCGATGATGACATTAGTACCGCGCATCGCGCTAATCCCTCGGCGTTCCGGCAAGATGGGTACGTACAAGGCAATTATATTCGTATCCCATTTACCGTTGCGACAAAAACTACTGCAAAAGATACCGCAGACAAACTCATAAAACAGATTGGAAGCAGCGGTGAGGAATTCCTTTTTCATTTTACCCAGATAAAGAACAATATCGCTCCTCAAAACTATCAAAATTGTCTGGCAGGAACCGATTATTTTCTGCAAAGCATCACGCTGCAACGAATGGGTAAAGAATTTTTTGATATAGTGTTTCCCTCTACCGGACCGGATAATCAGGGTATACGAAAGGTATCCAAGCTGATTGAAACGCCGCAGGAATACGTAATTTTCTACATTCTCAGAAGGGAGAAGGGAAGAGATTTGAATTTAAATGACTCTGTTCCTGAATACTTGGGAATGGGTTCCATGAGCGTCAAAGAATATATTCGTTCAGTGTTGCTGCAGGAGCGCATGAATGCCGGTTCAACGGTATTAAGTAACAATTTAGTTAGTGAACTGCGCAAGGCCGCGACTATTAAGACATTTCCGCAATACATCAACTGGTAATACAAAATATGTCATCACGGAGAGAGGGACGAATTCTTGCTTTTCAGACGCTTTACGCGTGGGAAGCCGTAAAAGCGCGGTTCAAATCGCCATCTGAAAAGCAGGAAATCCTTGGAAATTTGCTGGATTTCTCATGGTTGGAAGAGAGCAAGAACGAGCGGCTCCATGAGAAAACCAGACTATTTTCTCATCTCCTTATTACCGGCACCATTGAAAACCTCGAAAAGATAGATGAAATAATAAAAGCCCATCTGGAAAATTGGAATTTCTCCAGGGTCAACCGCGTTGATCTTGCCATATTAAGAATAGGCGTTTATCAGCTTCTGTTTCAGAGAGATATGCCCGCTTCCATAGTAATAAGCGAGGCCATAGCCATAGCAAATGTTTTTGGCGAAGAGAAGTCCTACGGTTTTGTCAATGGAGTGCTTGACGGGATACGAAAAGCGGTAGAAGATAGGTAGTATTATGAAGAAGAAGGCGCACTCCAAAAAAGATTCGCTTAATGCCGTTGCCGCGGCAGGTCTTGTTGTAGGGCTTATTGTCCTTATCGGACTTGGTATTGCGTATAGTACCGAACGGAATCTTATCCGGGCCGCTCAAGATGATGAGCGTTTCTTTCAAGCCTTGCAGGACTTTGATGCTTTTTGGGCAAATGCCCAAGGGATCGCAAGCGTCGATCAGATAAACCGCGCGTTTGATAACCTTGAAAAGAAAGCTCTTTCCGTAGAATCCCTGCTTTCCATGCTGAAACGGAGAAGGGCGGTTGCCCAAAAAGATGTAAATTTTTTGATTGCATATCAGAAATCCGCGCAAAGAGCGGCAGCCCGTTATCCGGCTTCGGAGCCGCTTGCGGTAACGGCCGCGGAATCTCTTCTTGTTTTGCCGAACAACGCGTTCCCGGATACCTATGCCGAAGAAGGAAGCGTTGCGGCCGATAACGCCGGTTTGTTGCGCTCCTACGCATCGCGCCTTTTCGGAACGCGGTATAAACCCGCGGCTTTGAGCATCTATGTGCTTTTAGGCGATATGAACGATCCGGTACGGGCTTCTCAAATTCCTGAAAAGGAATCGCTCTTTCCTGAAACAATAACGCAGGAACAATTCGCCGTTGACGATGCTATTTTGCAGATACTCGGTACCGATCTTCCTTCGGCCACGGCGCGGGTGAATGGGTTGCTCAAAACCAGTAAGTCGCCGGAGGTACTGAATTTCGCGGCCCAGTTTTTCTATGATTACGGTAAGCCGCTGCAAGCCGCGATGATCTTTGCCCAATCATCAGATGAAGAGAGCATTATCCGGCAGGCGGACGCTCTGTATTTGTCGGGCAATGTGGCGAGCGCGCGGTCGTTCTGGACGATGCTTTCTACTTCCCAGAATACCGCTTACAAGGTAAAGAGCCTTTACAACTTGGCTGCGACGGAAACCAATCCTCAAAAGACCGTCTCGTTTCTTGAACTGCTTTCAGCCGTTTTACAGCACTATGACGATCCTACCGCATCGTATGCTACATACGGTATAATTAAGTATTCCCGTTTATTGCCCGCGGAAGAGGCGGCCGCCTATCTTGAACCTCAAAAAGCGCTCGATCCGCTCATAGAGTTGGAAATACTCGGCCGTGAACAGGAAATACGGACGTCTGAAAAAACCATAGCCCGTGCGTGGATATTGCTAAATACGTATCCGGCCGACGAACGGTTTTACGAATGGTCGGGCTGGTTATTCAATTTTCTGCGGCGTTTTGAAGAGGCGCAGTGGCTTGTCAAGAACGCCGCTTATAACAATATAACGGGTGCGTGGCTTGACGTGTACAAGGCCGTCTCCCTTATCTCCGCCGGCGATCTTAACGGAAGCTATGAACAGTTAAAACTCATCTCTCATGACGATTATCATTCCTATGCGGCAGCGGCGAACCTTGCCCGCATCTTGGAGGAGCGGCATAATACGGCGGATGCGCTCGCCTATTATGAAGACGCTCTCTCGCGGGGAATTAAAAACAAGGAAAGCGCGGCCCGCATCCAATACAGAATAAGCCGTTGCCTTCAGCTTCTGGGACGCGATGAGGAAAGCAAAATCGCCCTTGAACGGGCGCTTATCCTGAAGCCCGATTACCTAGCCGCGCTCGCTGAATTGAAACGGCTTGAGTCTTTGTAACTCGGTTACGTGTACCTCATGGTGCGCGTGGGTTCTCTTTAGTTCCGAAGCGGGATAAGCGTCGTGTTCGGCGCAAAACAACCGGAGTGCTGAACTTGGCAACCGGTAATATGCGGTCGTCCGCCGCGGCCGGCGGGCCATTCGCCGTAACCGGAGCGTGTTCACGCAACGAAAAGGGATGCAAATACGGGACGGATAGATAAAAGCGGCGGCCATGCGGTCAAGTTTGTCATAGCGGGCGCAAACCCCTCGAAATCCTTTGAGCGGCCGGAAAAACCGGCCCGTCTCTTTCCGCTGTTTATATGGTTTCATGTCATACTTCCACGGGTGAAGCCGGTTCCGTTTCGCCGGTATTACCGGATTAAACCCCAACTCCCCCGCCCTAATCCGGCTCGCCTTCTATAGTCCCGTGTTCCGATGGTTTCCGGCAACAACCGCCCCTCAACCGCATCGGGACGCTGCCTCTCCATGCACATCAAGATGCGGCGCGCGCTGGCCATTGTTGAATCAAGAGCGCATACCACGACGGACACGGGCGCTCTTTCCCCTCCAACGCCTTAAACACCCGTTCCAGCGCGTCTTTTTCCCCTATGGACTTAAACGTTCCCCCCGCGGAGGAAAAAGTTTTTCCCGCGGAGGAAAAAGTTTTTCCCGTGGAGGAAATCGTTCCTCTTATTGCCTTAAACGTTTCTTTTTGGAATCAAATGTTTCCCTTATTGACTTAAATTCCCCCCTATAGAGTTGAAATTTTCCCCTATGGACTTGAAATTTTCCCCTGCTGACTTAAAAGGGTTCCCTGCGGACTTAAAGTTTTCCTCTGCTGACTTAAAAGTGTTTCTTGCGGACTTGAAAGAATTCCTTATTAACTTAAAATTTTCCCCTGTAGACTTGAAGTTTCCTCCTATGGAGTTGAAATTTTTCCCTGCGGACTTGAAATTTCCTCCTATTGACTTAAAAG